>CAZQTQ010000133.1:0-9937 GCA_964596025.1 uncultured Rickettsiales bacterium | reverse complement strand
AGGAGCCCGCCGCTGAGGAGGCTGCGGCCGAGGAGCCTGCTGCCGAGGAGCCTGCGGCCGAGGAGCCTGCCGCCGAGGAGCCTGCCGCCGAGGAGCCTGCTGCCGAGGAGCCTGCTGCCGAGGAACCGGCTGCCGAGGAACCGGCTGCCGAGGAGCCTGCTGCCGAGGAGCCTGCTTCAGAGGAGTCCGCCGACGACGCCGACAAGGCGTCGGAGGACGCTTAGTACCCAATTCAGGAACGCCGGGCTCACTGCCCCGGCCTCTATATTCAAGCCGGCCCTGCGGGGCTTCAAGCCGGCCCTGCGGGGCCAAAGGAAATGACAATGTCCGTAACCGCTACCCAGGTGAAAGAGCTCCGTTCCAAGACCGGCGCGGGGATTCTCGACTGCAAGAAGGCCCTCTCTGAGAACAACGGCGATTTCGAGAAGGCCGTTGATTGGCTGCGCGCCAAGGGCATGGCGATTGCCGCGAGGAAGGCGGACCGTGTTGCCAACCAAGGTGCAGTCTTCTCCTACATCCACGGAGGCGGCAAGCTCGGTGTCCTCCTTGAGGTCAACTGCGAGACCGACTTCGTCGCCCGCGGCGACGACTTCAAAGAGTTCGTAAAGGATTTGTCCATGCACATCGCAGCCTCCGGGCCCTCTTGGGTCCGCCGGAGCGAGGTGCCGGCTGACGTACTCGAGCGGGAGAAGGCGGTCTTTGTCCAGCAGGCGGTCGAGGCCGGAAAGCCGGAGCACATCGCCGAAAAGATGGTCGCTGGGAAGCTCGAGAAGTTCTTCAAGGAGAATTGCCTGCTCGAGCAGGAGTTCGTCAAAGACGACAGCAAGACCATCGAGCAGCTCACCACCGAGTTCGTCGCCAAGTGCGGCGAGAACGTGCAGATCCGTCGTTTCACCCGCTGGGTTCTGGGTGAGGGCATCGAGAAGAAGGAAGAAAATTTCGCGGCCGAGGTCGCAGCCATGGCCCAGGCCTAGGTCTTCGTCTCCGACGACCGGAATTCGAGCCCCCGCAGGCGACACTCCGCCTGCGGGGGCTTCTTCTTGGGCGCCCTACAGACTGCTACACTCCCCGACCAGTGAGGTGCGGCTGGTGGCCCGCCTTACGGGGAAGCGACGATGGAAGAGTACTTGGACGAGATGAAGGGGGAGATGGAGAAGCCCATCAACCACCTCCGCAGCGAGTTTGCCAAGGTTCGGACTGGGCGGGCGTCCTTGGCCATCCTCGACGACATCAAGGTGGACTACTACGGCGCACCAACTCCCCTAGGCGGCGTAGCCAGCCTCAGTGTCCCCGAGCCTCGAATGATCATCGTCAAGCCCTGGGACCCGTCGATGCTGGGAGCAATCGAGAGAGAGCTGACGACCTCCGGCATTGGGATTACCCCGAACAACGACGGCAAGATCATCCGGTTGGTCTTTCCTGAACTCACCGGCGATCGAAGGAAGGAGCTTTGTCGGCAGGCCTCTGATATGGGCGAGAAGACGAAGGTCTCGATTCGCAACGTACGGCGGGATTACAACGACCTCTTCCGCTCTTCCCAGAAGGACGGCGACATCACAGAGGACGACCTCAAGCGCTTGCTCGACCAAGTTCAGGAGGAGACGAACGCCTCCTGCATGCGGGTTGACGGTGTGGTGAAGAACAAGGAGTCGGAGATCCTCGAGGTCTGATCTCGGAATCTGCCACCTCTCGGACCATTCTCATCCCGATGAATCCTCCGCCTGAACCGGCGCAAGTGCCGAGGCATTTGGCCATCATCATGGATGGCAACGGACGCTGGGCTGTCGAGCAGGGCCTCCCCCGCGCGGCCGGCCACGCCGAGGGCGTCAGTAGGGTCCGCGACATGACCCGCCTCTGTCGGAAGGCCGGGGTGGAGGTTCTCACCCTCTATGCCTTCAGCACCGAGAACTGGCGCCGCCCCCAAGACGAGGTGGACAGCCTCATGGCGATGTTGATGCACTTCCTGGCAGCCGAGCGGGAGGAGCTCCTGGAAAACCAGGTGCGGGTGGCTCACTGCGGGGAGGTCTGGCGGCTTCCCCCTTCGGTTCAGGACGAGCTGAGGGCCCTGGAAGAGGCGACGGCGGACTGTGAGGGGATGGTTCTGAACTTGGCGCTGTCTTACGGGGCCCGGCAGGAGATTGCCCGGGGGGCAAAACGCCTTGCTGAGCAGGTTGCGGCTGGCGCCATGCAGGCCGAAGACATCAATGCCGAGGCGCTCGCCGCCGAGCTGGACACCGCCGGACTGCCCGATCCGGATCTCATCGTGCGCACAGGTGGGGAGCAGCGCTTGAGCAACTTCTTGCTGTGGCAGGCGGCCTACGCCGAGATGTACACCACCTCCTGCTATTGGCCTGAATTCGGACAGGAGGAGCTGAACAAGGCCTTCGCCGCCTTTGCAGTTCGCCAACGGCGTTTCGGACTGACTGGCGGCCAGGTCGCAGCCGGCGAAGCGACCGAATTGCCCTCCCAGCCAACCCTCCACGCGCCGGCGCCGGCTCCTTCTCAAGCGTCGACCCCTTCGGCGCCTTCGGGCACCAAGGTTCGCTTCATCTCGGGTGGCATTGCTTTTCTCCTCGTCCTGCCAATTCTCTGTTGGGGATCGCTGGAGGCCGTTGCCGGCCTGGTGTTGTTCGCCGCTTGCATCGGATTGTGGGAGATGGCCGAGATGGGTCTGCCGGACCGCCCCCGGGGGACCCTCCCCCTGCTGCTCGGCCTCGGCGTCCCCGTGTTCCTCTCCGCGGCTGCTTCTACCGCTGGTGATGCCACGCCCGCCTGGCTTGCCGCCTTCCACGGTCCTTTCGTGGCCACCGGGGTGTGGGTGTCCGCTGTCGTCCTTTCGTCCATTTGGTTCGTGTTCACGGCCAAGGACACGCAGGCTCTGGCCGATCGTTGGGCCCGCTTCCTCCTGGCCCTGCTCTACGTGCCGCTCCTCTTCGGCCTCCTCGTTTCGCTCTTTAACTTGCCGGGCGGCCGAGGCTGGCTCTGGCTTCCTCTCTTCGCAGCCTGGTGCAGCGACATCGGCGGCTATTTCGCCGGCCGAGCCTTCGGAAAGCATCCGCTCTTTCCTCTGATTTCGCCGAAGAAGACCCGAGAAGGAATGCTCGGTGGCTTGGTCCTAGCTGTGGCCGGCCTCTGCATCTTCAAGTACGGGTTCTTCGACCCCTACGTAGCCTCTGAGCGGGGCCTGGATCTTCTGGATTGTGTGGTGCTGGGCACCTTGGGCTCGGGCGTATCCGTTGTCGGAGATTTGATCGAGTCGATGATCAAGCGCAGCTATGGCGCCAAGGACTCGGGGAAGATCTTGCCGGGCCACGGAGGCATCCTTGACCGCATGGATGCGGTGATGTTTGCGACGGTGGCCGTCTACCTCTGGGTTGTATTTCTGCGGCCGGAGCTTGGGGGATGAGCGCGGGGAAAGGGCCTCCGTCGAGCTCCCGACCTGCGCCCCAGCCCCGAGTCGAGGCGGACCCAGGGGCGCCCCTCGCGCTTGCGGTGGACTCCTCGGGCCCGGTCGAGTCCCTGGCTCTAGTACAGGGTCCTCTTCTGTTGGCTACATCAACTCTGCGCCGGACTCGCAGGGGCAGCAGCTCGCTAGCGGCGCAGATCTCCCGGCTTCTCGATGATGCTGAGCGCAGGCCCGAACAACTGGCCTGCATTGCCGTCGCCCGAGGTCCTGGGGCTTTCACCGGCTTGCGTGTCGGCATGGCCACAGTCCAGGGGATGGTTCGTGCGCTCGACATCCCCCTGTATGCCTTCTCCTCGACCTTGGGCTGGGCCCTGGCGGCACCGCCGATGGTGGAGCGGCCCATTTGCGTGGCCCTGGATGCCCGTCGGGGCGAGGTCTACTCATGCTCCTACGGTGTGGGAGAGGGGCTCCTAAGCGAGCGTTCGCCCCTCCAACTTCTGACTGCGGAGGTGTGGGTCGAGTCCCTCGCAGAGCTCGCGCCGGAAGGAGGGGTCCTCCTCGGAGATGGAGCAGTCCTTTACCGCAAGGAAGTGGAGTCCCGTTATGGTTCTGGAGCCTACGGCTGGCCTCCGGGAGGAGGCGGGCCTGCGCTAGCTGGGCTCGCCTGCGACTTCGCAGCCCGAGCTGCCCGGGGCGAACGGCAGGAACCTGCCGAGCAAGCCCCGATCTACCTCCGGGAACACGACGGGACGCGGCGCAGATCTTCTTGACCGCTCCGCTCGATCCTCTCTACGCTGGATAGGTGGCTGGGCTCCGCCGAACTGAACCTTACTGTTGCTCCTGCCTGGCACCCTCTCTTTCACAGGCACATGGGAGCGCACTGGATGACGCCAGCTGATCTGGACCTGATCGAACGACTCTCCCCCAGGAACCCCAATCTCGGTCGGCTCATGGACCGCCACCGCGGCTTTGAGCAGTCGCTGGCCGGCTACCGCGGCCGGAAGTGGCTGTCCACCCACGAAGAGGCCGAGATGCGTAAACTCAAGCGCCTAAAGCTGGCGGGACGGGACCAGATCGAGTCCATTCTCGTTCGGCACCGCAGGGCGTGATCGAGGCCTGATCCCGGGCCCTGTAGGGCTTCTGCGACTGAGGTGGAGGCCTGCATGGAGAAGTCGGAGGACGGTTACCGGGTAGCCGTCGTCGGAGCCACCGGCGCGGTTGGCAGAGAGATGGTTCGGGTTCTGGAGGAGCGGGACTTTCCCGTCGCTTCCCTGCGGCTATTTGCTTCGTCCAAGTCCATTGGTGAGGAGCTGAGCTTTCGGGACAAGATCCATTGGGTCGAAGTGCTCCCCGACGCGCCGCCAGCTGATATCGACATTGCCTTGTTCAGCGCCGGCTCGGCGGTCAGCCGCGCGATGGCGCCTCGGTTTGCCGAGGCCGGAGCGGTCGTCATCGACAACTCCTCGGCCTTCCGCATGGAGGCCGGCGTGCCCTTGGTGGTGCCCGAGGTGAACCGGGAGGAGGCCTTCAAAGCGACCGCTGAGGGCGGCCCCCGCATCATCTCCAACCCCAATTGCTCCACGATCCAGCTGGTGGTGGCCTTGCAGCCCCTGCAGGAGGCCTTTGGCCTGGAGCAGGTGGTGGTGTCTACGTACCAGTCGGTCTCGGGTGCCGGCAACCGAGGCATTCGGGAGCTGAGCTCCCAGACTGTGGCCCTCTTCAATCAGGGGGAGCCGCACGACTCGAAGGCCTTCGCACATCCCATTGCCTTCAACTGCATCCCGTCGATCGGGCCGGTGCGCGACAATGGCTACACCGATGAGGAGTGGAAGCTCGTAGTGGAGAGCCGGAAAATCATGGGACTGCCGGGACTGCGCGTCTCGCCCACGGCGGTGCGTGTTCCCGTGTTTAGCTGCCATGCCGAGTCGGTGTACGTGCGGTGCAGCCGAAAGCTGGCGGCCAAACAGGCACGGGCGGCCTTTCATGGGGCTGAGGGCCTGGTTGTCCTGGACCGACCCGAGGAAGACGAGTACCCCATGGGCTTCTCCCTTGCAGGCAGCGACGAGGTCTATGTCGGCCGGATTCGCCAGGATCTAGACGACGACTGCGCCATTAATTTTTGGACAGTGGCCGACAACCTACGCAAGGGCGCGTCGTTGAATGCGGTCCAGATTGCCGAAGTGCTGGATGAGGGTCCCGAGGAATGCTGAGCTTCCGGCCCTACCCGCGCCCTCTCGCGGCGCTGTTTGCCGGTGCCCTAGGGGTCCTGGCACCTCAGGACGTGGCCGCCTTTCCTGGCGCCGTTGGACCTAGCCTTTCCGGAGCGACCTCGCCCACCGCACTGGCGCTAAGCGACAGCGAGCGTCTGGTTGCGGTCGCCCAACAGGGCGGCGATGGACTTGCGGTTTTTGACGCCTATGCCTGGAGTGCGGGCGCCCAGAGCCTCTCCGGTCTCTGTCAACCGGCCTACGACGTGGAGTTCGTCAGCGGGAGTACCGTTGCCGATCGCTTCTACCTCGCCTGCGCGGACGGTACGGTGCAGTACGTCGAGGTCGACGAGACTACGGTGCCCGTCGGCCTGAGCGCGGGGGCGACCCTGACCTTGAACGGAGGCACGGGCACCGTCGATGCGTTGGCCTTTGCCGAAGCAGACCTCGTCGTCCATGCGGCCGTGTCCGCGAATGGGGCCACGGTGCTCGAGCGCTTCACCGTGGCCGATGACATCGTCGACATCACGGCCCTGCCTTTGGCGGTTGGGGGTGCGGCCAAGGATCTCGGAATCTCGTCGGACGGAAGCCTACTGGTCCTTCCTCGCACCGATGGTTACGTCGGATGGGTTACGCGAAGCAGCGACTCCTACAGCAACACGACCGTCTATGTCGGGGTGAATTTGGCGATGGATCGGGCTGCCGTTTCGAGCAGTTCCGGTGTGGCCCTGGTCACGGCGACGGCAGACGCAGCTGTGTACGCGATTCCGACCAACTCGACCACTGCCGCCGCTTTCGGCGAGTCCTGGTCCTCCCCAGGGCCTGTGGTCTTCGCGACCGTCGACAGTGCGGAGTACGCCATCGTCGGTGATGGGGACCTCGTGCGATTCTTGGATCTGGACGGAGCCGAGCTCTCCTCGGTGTCGCTCGACGGAGTGACCGCAAAGGACCTCGCGGTCGAGGAGAGCACGGATGTGGTCTACGTCCTCGGTTCCGACGCCTCCGTCTACGTGTTGACGGACGGCCCGAGTCTAAGCGAGCTCAGCGTCGACCCCGCCTCGGTGGGTGCAGGGGAGACCTTCGTCGTCAGCTTCGTCTCCAGCGCCGACGCCGCCTGGGCCCTCCGGCTCAGCAATTCAGCCGAGCCTTTGACAGGGGAAGTCCTCGACTCGGGCACGGCCACTGCCGGGGAAGCTGTCGTGTCGACCCTGTCCTCGGATAGCCTGAGCAAGGAGGGTGACAACCGGCTCTTTGTTGTCCTCGATCAGGGCCTGGCCGTGGACTCGGTGGTGGTCGACTTGGACACGCCGCCGGGAGCGATCTCCGGCCTCAGTGTCGGCGCTGGAGAGGGCCGAATCGTCCTGGAATGGACCTCGAGTGGCGAGAGCGACGTCGATTCGGCCGAGGTCTTTCTTTCGGATGCGTCCTTTAGCGAGGGCGACGAGGTGCTTCCGTCGTTCGTGGATGCGGCAGGTACCGAGTACCCGACGACCTACGATGTGACCGCTGGAGCAACCGAACACCGCCTTTCAGTCGAAGACCTAACCAACGGAATCACCTACTACGCCTCGGTGCGTTCGGTGGATGAGGGGGGACAGGTTGGCCCCCTGAGTTCGGTGGTGAGCGCCCAGCCGGATGAGACCTGCGGTGCGGCGGAGTGCGCCGGGGACACCGGCGGCTGCCAGTGCGCGGCTATCTCAGCCGTTGAGCCGCGGCTGGAGGCGGGTGGGCTTGGATTGTGCGCCGGGCTCTGCCTTCTTCTTGGGCTACGCCGCCGCAGTTCGGGGACGCGGTGATCGAGGACCGGTCGGGGTGCCCTGCGCCGAGCGAAGAGGAACGCAACATTCGGCTTCTCATTGAGTACGACGGCTCAGGCTTTGCCGGTTGGCAGGTTCAGCCGGGACAGCGGACGGTACAGGGGGCGGTCGAAGGGGCACTCGAGGTCCTTTGCAAGCACTCGGTTCGCTTGCAGGTAGCTGGACGTACCGACGCCGGCGTCCACGCTTGGGGCCAGGTCGCGAACTTCCGCACCCACTCCACACTCAAGCCCTACCGCCTGGCCAAGGGGATCAATGCGCTGGCGGGAGACGGCGTTCGGGTGGCTGGGGTCGAAGAGGTCCCCCCAGCGTTCGACGCCCGGCATTCGTCCCGCGCCAAGCACTACACCTACCGGGTCTTGGCCCGAACCCACCCCAGCGCTCTGCTTGTCGGACGGGTTTGGCACGTCGCTCAGCCTCTCGATCGGGGACGGATGGAGCGGGAGCTGGCCAGTCTGCAGGGTGAGGCCGATTGGTCGGCGTACAGGGCTTCGGATTGCTCGAACCCCAGCCCCATCAAGACGATGTATCGCGCCGAGCTGGTGGAGGAAGAACACAGCGTCTTGGCCCTCTGCTTCGCAGGCTCCGGCTTTCTCAAGTACATGGTGCGGACCCTGGTGGGGACGACGATCGAGGTTGGACTCGGCCAGAGACCCGAAGGGGATCTCTTGCGGGTCCGAGCGACTGGTGATCGGGGGCAGGCGGGGCGAACGGCCCCAGCTGAGGGTCTGTATCTCGAGCGGGTCGACTACGGGGACGTCTCGAGAGGAGACTGAGGGCCCGGTGGACTGAGGCCGTTGCCGCTACTTCTTCTTGGCGGCCTTGGCCTTCGGCTTGGCTTTGGCTTTGGGCTTGGCTTTGGCTTTGGGCTTGGCTTTGGCTTTGGGCTTGGCCTTGGCTTTGGGCTTGGCCTTCGGCTTCTCTTCGGCCGTCTTCCCGCCGGCCTTCTCGTCACCGAAGTCGTCGTCGAGCAGGTCGTCTTCGCCTTGGGCTCCGAGGCTGGCGACGTTCAGAGCCTTCTCTTTGGTGGCTACGGGCGTAGCCACGGCGATGGCCTTCTTCTTCTTCTTGGGAACTCGGGACGTTTTTCCTCGGCGCCCACCAGTAGGAATGGCGGGAGCGGGGGGCGGACCCTCGCGTTGGTCCGCGCCGCAGCGCGGGCACAGCGGCTCTGGACGGCCTAAATCGTAGAACTTGCACTCGCACTTGAAGCACGTGAACTTGTTTCCGAGGTTCGGCGTACCGTCGGCCATGGGGAATCTCCGGCTCCGGGGGACCCTGAACTGGGTCTCCCTCTCTCTGCGCAGCGCAGCAAATTGCCACATGCACACCGAGGGGTCAAACCGCGAGCCCTGGAGCCGGGGGTGGAGAGCGGCCGTCTGCCCGTCGGTTGCGCCTGGAAAGTGGGCTTCTACGTGCTATTACGGGCGGCGCCATGCGTCCCTCTGCTTTCCTGATGCTCTCTCTCCTCGCGTCTTTGTGCGGTGCCGGCTGCGGCGCAGTCGGAGACCCCGAGGTCATCCCCTACAGCTTCCAAGACCAGCTCGTCGACAGCAGCGATGTAGCCGATGTCGGCGCCCCGCGCCTGTGTTCTGCCGGCTCGAATGTCTATGCCGTGTGGCACGACGATCGCCGGGGAGGCCGAAACCAGGTCTTCTTCAACGTTGGGCGTGGGGGCGGGCAGAGTTGGGGCGAGGACGTGCAACTCTCTGCCGATCCGTCGGGCGAGACGGTGGCGGCTTTTCCTGACATCGCCTGCGCTGGCGACTCGGTCTACGTGGTCTGGGAAGACGACCGCGACTCCGAATTGGGCTACCGGAACGTCTACTTCAGCTATTCGGACGATGGCGGCCGAACCTGGCCGACGACCAACCAACGCCTGACCCAGGACGAGCGCGGTGATTGGGACGCTCTTGGGCCGCGGATCGCGGTCGATTACCGGCCCGAGTTCGACCCGAACAAGTACCTGAGCATCGCCTGGTACGACGGGCGCTCAGGGGCGTACGACATCTACTTCACGCGCGCTGAGAACGGCTACAACTTCCTCGATACGCCCTTGCGCCTCGACACCGACGGGATGGGCGCGGCCTACTCGGCGCACCCAATCCTGGCTACTGATGGACTCGACGGGGTCTATGTGGCTTGGGAGGATTCCCGTTCGGGGAACAACGACGTCTACGTAAACTGCTCCGTCGATCGAGGGAACACCTGGTTGAGCTCTGACGTGCGACTGGACGCCACGCCGACGAGTAACCCCGCCGATGCTTTCGGTATCACGATGACTGTCGACAAGGAGGCAGCGGTTCCGGCTGTCTATGTTGCATGGCACGACGCCCGCAACCAGGCCAAAGACATCTTCGTGAACTACTCGCTCGACCGTGGCTCGGACTGGCTCTCTGAGCCGGTGCGGATCGAGCTCGATGCAGAGGGCAGCTCCGACAGCTTCTATCCCACGGTGACCGCGAGCGATCGACGGGTGCTGGTGGCCTGGCACGATGCCCGCGACG
>CAZQTQ010000132.1:1057-10004 GCA_964596025.1 uncultured Rickettsiales bacterium | reverse complement strand
AGAAGGCAAGGGCCGAGAAGGCCGCGGCTGAACAGGCGGCAGCCGAGAAGGCAAGGGCCGAGAAGGCCGCGGCTGAACAGGCGGCAGCCGAGAAGGCAAGGGCCGAGAAGGCCGCGGCTGAACAGGCGGCAGCCGAGAAGGCAAGAGCCGCAAAAACGGCAGCTGAGAAGGCGGCGGCCAAGAAAAAGGCCAGCAAGAAAAAGAAGGGTGCAAAGTCCGCGGCCGAGCCGGACGGCGATTTTGAGGTCTTTGATCCACCAACCCTTCGCGGCGCAGTCCCCTTCGAAGGCAGCACCGTCACCCCCAACGACCCGTCCGACCTGCCCGGCGTATCCGTCTCATCGAGCTCCTTGACCGCCACCCAGAAGCAGAAGACCACTACCGGTTCCCGTCGGCGGGCGGCAACCACCGAAGCCGCCACCCAGGTGGGGATGGACTCCCAGGTCTTCTTCTCTTCATCCGACGGCGACGACGGCCCTGGCGCAGGCTCAGTCGTGGCCGCCGCAGGCGCCGACTCCTCGATCTCGCCGCCGCCCAAGCGCACCCTGGTGGAGACCACGCCGACTGTCACCACCCTGCCGACCATGGCAACCGTCCTGGCTGTGGAGCAGCCGCAAGAACCAGAAGGTGAGGAAAGGTCCGGTTGGTTGGTTGCTGTCTCCGACCTAACCGACGAAGCCGAGTCCCGTGCCACCAAGAGCGCCAAGGGCGAGCGAGCAGAGCTGTTGGCCGAAGTGGGCCGCATTCTCGCCCACCGCGTGGGTGACTCCGCCGGAGCGGAGGCCCGCTACGAGGCAGCACTTCAGGCCGACCCGAGCTACCTGCCCGCAGCGCGGGAGCTCGTCCGTATCTGCGCCGGTCGCCAGGACTGGCCGCGCGCGGTCGACCTGCTCCAGCAGCAGGCTGAAGCCACCAAAGAAGGCCCCCGCAGAGCAGCCGCCTACCTCAGCGCCGGCAACATTCAGCTTACGGAGCTGGACCGGCTGGCAGAGGCCGAGGCCAGTTTCCGGCAGGCCCTGCAGAGCACTTCGAAGAGTCACATCGCGCTGCGCTACTTGCGGGAAGTGCAGTACCGCTCCTTGAACTGGAAGGGCCTGGCCGAGGTCTTAACCTTAGCTGCAGCCCACGCGCAGGGCGGCGAGCGGCTCCGCACCGAGTACGAGCTCGCCCGCGCCTACGAGGAGAAACTGCAGGCCTCGGAATCCGCGGTGGAAGCCTACCTTCGCTGTGTTCAGATCGATGGCCGCTTCATCCCTGCATTCATCGCAGCCGATCGGCTCCTCGAAGACGCCCGCCAGACCGAACGACGTCGCGAGTTGTGGCGCCTGGCCGCCGACGCCTGGGGAAGCATCAGCGGGGCCCACCTCCACCTACGCAGTGCCCAGTTGGGTGAACAGGGGTCAGCCGAGGCCAGTGGAATCGAAGCCGACTTCCAGAAGGCACTTGAGCACTGCGATTGCCTCGACCCCGTAGTCGAGGTCTACCTGGACTGGCTCCTGGCGACGCAGAGATGGGATGAGGTAATGCGGCTCTGCGATCGAGCTGCTGAGGCCACCCATGACCCGCGCAACCGCGCCCACTACCTCGTGACCCTTGGCCGAATTGCCTTGGAACACGGGGGTGACGCCAACCGCGCCGTCGACTCGTTTCAGACTGCCTTGGACGCCGATCCCAACCACGTCTTGGCCCGTGAGGGGCTGGGGCAGGCCCTCCTTGCTCTGGAGGACCACAGCGCCTATTTGGATCACCTCAAAGCCTGGATCGGGGCGACAAAGGACCGTCGCGTAAGGACCGCACTGAGCCTGCGGGCCTCCGAGATCGCTGCCGACACCCTGAACGATCCAGCAGCGGCCCTAGCCATCTTGGACGCCGCGCAGAAGGACGACCCCCACTTTTTGCCCTCGGTTGAAGCCCTCGCTGCCCTCATGCGCCGCGATGGAGACCGCGAAGGGCAGGCCGATCAGCTCGAGACTGCAGCGGCCTTGGTGGAGAGTCCAGCCTCCCGTGCCGCCTACTGCCTCCGGGCTTCTCGAGCTTGGGCGGAAGCCGGCCAGAACGAGCGGGCGGTACTGGTCCTGCAACGGGCGACTGAGGCCGGCCCTGGCGTAGTGTTGGCCCGCGAGTGGCTTGTCGACGCCTTCGTAGAGACCGGACGCTGGGAAGAAGCAGCCGAAGCACTGCGGACGGCGGCAGCCGAGACCGACGACCGGACGCTCCGAAGTCTGCTCCTGTACCGAAGCGCCCGCATTTACTCCGAGCGCTGCGAGGACAACGATGTCGCCGAGGCGGCGTACCGGAGCCTTCTCGACATCGCACCGGACTTCTTCCTCGCGGGGATGGATCTCCGAAGGGTCTGCCACAGCCGCGGCGACTGGGACGCTTACGGCCTCCTGCTGCAGCAGGAGGCAGAAGCCCTCCCCGAGGGCCCCGAGCGCCTCGGCTACCACATCGCAGCGGGGGAGGCCTACAGTCGAGCCGGCCGCCGGGAGGACGCCCTCACCCAGTTCATGTTCGCCGGCTCCCTGGACCACGGCCACCCCGTCGCCGCCGCTGCAGCGCGACGCGTCCACCGCCAGAATGCAGACTTAGGCTCCCTCGCTATTGCCTACAGCCGGCAGGTCAAGTCCACCGAAGACGAGACCTATGCCACCTCCCTCCGGGTGCAGCAGATCGGTACATTGCAGAGCCTGGGGGATCGGGCCGGCGTCAAGGAGGCAGTCGCCGAACTGGTGGGTGGGGCCCGCCTAGAAGTCGTCCCCTTGGCCATTCTCGGCGTTTTTTCCGAGGTCATGGAGAGCTACGACGCTGCTCAAATGCTCTACGCCTGCCTAGCAGACCGCAAGGATGCAGCGACCGAGGTGCGCTCCTCGGTCCTCTTCCAAAACGGGCTGCTCCAAGAGGAGGTCTATCAAAACTCCGAAGAAGCAGCGAAGCTCTACGAACGGGCCATGGAGCTCGGGGGAGGACACCCTGTCCTGCTGGAGGGCATGGATCGAGTCTACGGGGCTGAGGAGCTCGACCGGCCTGCAGCGCTTGCTCAGGCCTACGAGAACGCCTCGCGCTGGGAAGTGCCCGAGTCCGTTCGGAGCTTCTACAGCCTGTACTCCGGGGAACTCTACGAGAGCTTGGAGTCCTACGACAAAGCCTGGTCTTGTTACCAAGAAGCTCTTGCCGATCCGGTAGGCCTCGAGCGGGCCTACGAGGGAATTCGTCGGCTCGTCGGCCCGATGGAGGGAGGCGCCGCCTTCCGTGAAGTTGCGGGCCACCTCATGGCAGATCCCAAGACCCCCGTCGCCACCTCGATCTCGATGGAAGTGGGTGAGGTTCTGGCTGCTGCTGGTGACTTCGACGCCGCAGCTGAAGTCTTCGGCAAACTGCTCGAAACCCGACCCGGCTACCTTCCCGCCGCCTACCACCTCGAGCGGGTCCGCAGTGTCCGGGAGGACTGGAATGGAGCCCTGGAGATGCTGGAGGTCATCCAGGAGACTGCGCGCAGCCGGACGGTCAAGAAGGCACTCGACGGCCGCATCCAGGCCCTCCTCGAAGACCAGGGCGTCACCTCGTCCAGCGCCTTTGATTTCTACCTCAAGCTCCACAAGCGAGAGCCCGAGAATAAGGCCGCCATCCGAGGTTTGGGCGGCATTCACATGGTTCGAGACGAGTGGGACGACGCCAAGAAATACTTCGCCATGCTCGCGTCGATGGCCGAGGACGATAGCCATCGAGCCGAGGTAGAAACCCAGCTCGGTCGTATCGTCATGGCATCCGGAGGTAAGTCGTCCGAGGCGACCGCCCACCTCGAGAAGGCGATTGAGCTCGCTCCCGACCACATGCCGGCCCTCGCCGCCCTCAAGGAGCTCCATACTCAAGACGAGAATTGGAACAACCTCGTGGGGGTTCTGGCCCGCGAGGCCAGTATGACCGAAGGGACCGACCGCATCGGTCTCTTCGTCGAGATCGCCCGTCTGTGGCACGACAAGATTAGCAACCCCAAGGTCGCCATCTCGTCCTGGCAGAAGGTTCGCAAGGAGCATCCAAACCACGAGGAGGCCACGGAGCGACTCCTGGCCCTGTACAGCGACCAAACCAACTGGAAGAGCTACCTCGACATCGCCGAACAGAGCTTGGACGGGATCACTGGTCTCGAGCTCCGCAACCGCACGACGGAACTTGGCACAATCGCCCACGAGAAGGCGGGTGACCTGGACCGCGCAGTTCGATTTTTCGAAAACGCCATCACCGGCGACCAGCCGTCCAGCGATGCGATGGACCACCTGCGCACGATCGCTCGTAAGCGGGGGGACTGGGATCAGCTGATCCGAGTCAACATCCTCAAGGTAGATGTCTGCCCCGGCAGTGCGGACAAGGTGGACCTGCTGGAGGAGGCGGCGCAGATCCGGTTGGACAAGCTCCACAACCGGGACGGCGCCTCCGAACTCTTCAGTCGTTCCATCAACATCAACCCGAAGAGTCCAGCATCGCTGGCCTTCTTCGTGAGCTACTGGTTCGATGCCAAGCAGTGGAACAAGGCCGTACCAGTCTTCGACAACTACCGTCCGGTTGTCGACGCGATGGACCTGGATGACGACGAAGCCCGGATCGAGGCCACGACGTACTTCTACAAGTACGGCTGTGTCTACAGCCACACCGACCGAAACGACAAGGCTCTGAGTTACTACAACCGCGCGCTGGAACTCACGCCGACCCACCTACCTTCCCTCGAAGCAGCGGCGCCCCGGTACTTCCTGTCCGAGGAGTGGCAGAAGACGCGCGACGCCTACCGAAACATCCTTCGGCTACGAGGGGGTACTGGTGACGCCGAGTCCTTGACTGCGCTGTACGTACGGCTCGGCCAGGCAGAGTTGGAGTTGGAAGACAACGCCAACGCTCTGAAGCGCTTCAAGAAGGCTCTAGATCAGACCCCGAACCACATCGAGGCCTTGGAGGGTATCGCTGCTCTCCACAAGCGCTGTGAGGACTGGAATAGCGTCCTCTCGACCTACAACAGCATCATCAAGTACGCCCGGTCTCCCGAGCGAGTGATCTCGGCCTACCTCACGAAGGGCGACGTCTTGGAAGGGCAACTTCACTTCACTGATAAGGCTGTACTCCATTACGAGAAGGTCCTGATGTATGACAAGCGCAACGTGCCCGCCATGATTCGGCTGGGGCAAATCGCGCTGACCCGAAGCGATTTGGACAAGGGACGGCAGCTGGCAGAATCGGCGGTCGCTTCAGCTCGCAAGGCGGAGGAGCGAGTCGAAGCAATGCTCCTGTCTCACATCATCGAGATGACCGAGCCGATCGACCTCGCAAAGTTGCTGGGCGATGTCCAAACCGAAGCGGGCGACGGCGAAGTCCTGCGGAACTTCCCGAAGTGGATCGGAGACAAGAAGTCCGTGAGCCAACAAGAGGCCTCGGACGCCTTTGCTCGGCTCTTCGCGGTGGTCTAAGGGGCGCCCTCTGCAGCCGCTGGCGCCGGAGCCAACCGAGACCCAATGACCGCCCTGCTCTTCCGCTGGCGAGGGGTTCTCTTGGGAGCGCTCGCTCTTCCGGTGTTGTGGACCGCACACCCCACGTACCCGGGCCTCGCTTCAGGGGCGTTGCTCCTACTACTTGGCCTGTTACTCCGGCTCTGGTCCTTTGCCCACCTCGGATCAGCCGGTCGAACTAGGAACCCAGAAGCCCCGCCGCACCGAGTGTGCACCGGTCCCTACCGGTGGCTGGGCCACCCTGTCTACTCCGCGAATTTGCTGATGGCATCCGGCTGGCTCCTGGCCGCCGCTGTACCCGTGCCGACCCTCGCAGCGCTCTTGCTCTGCCTCTTCCTCTTTTATAGCGTCCTCGCCTGGCGAGAGGAGGCCCTCCTTGCTGGAGCAGCCCGCTACGAGGGGCCCATTCCAGGACTTCTCAGGGGGATGCGATCCGAACGCTCCACCTGGATCACGACCGTGGCGATTGGCTGCGTTCTGGGGCTACAGGGGTTCTAGGAAGGCCCTGCAAGGGACTGAGCCCCCGCACTAGCTGCCAGCACCAGACCACGCCATCGACGCACTGCTAGCCGCGCGGAACTCTGCTAGCTGGCGTTTCTCCTCCGCTTGGTCCCAGCCGAGCTGAGTGGCCATTCGGCCTGCCACCTGCACAGCCAGAGACTCCGCAGCGCGAGCATCTCGAATGAGGAGCTGCGTCCGGCGACGCATGAAGTCCGTGAGTGTGACCGTGAGTTCTTGACTCACGGCTACCTCAAGCTCAGCCCAAATGTACGGAAGATCGGCAACGAAGCGCGTCCCTAGCTCGGGGTTCTTGACCACTCGATCAAGTACAGCCGCCCAGCCACCGCCGTAGGTCTCCCGGAGGTGCTCGAGGATCTCATTGCCCATCCGCTCCTCCGCCTCCTGTTCGGCCCGTTGCCCTTCGGCACCAAGGGTGACGAGTTGCCCCTTGCGAAACCGGACCCCACTAGCGCCTGGGAGCCCAACTCGTCCCGTAAGGCAGCCTCCGACGTGGACCCCCTTGGCGCGGAGCCGCCGAGAGACCCCATCCAGGACCTGAGCCGCCATCAGACGGTAGGTCGTGAGCTTCCCTCCACAGACCGTGATGAGTCCATCTTCATCCTCTTGGACCAGATGCTCACGGGACACGGTACTCGGATGCCCATCGGAGCCACCGAGAAGGGGGCGAAGGCCAGCGTAGGTGCCCAGTACATCGGAGTGGCCGAGCCGGGAGGCCGGGAAGAAGTGGTTGGTCACCCCGAGGAGGTAATCAACATCTTGTCGGTCAGCCTGGACCCGATCGTAGTCTCCCTGGTAGTCGGTGTCAGTGGTTCCGATCATCACTCGGGAGCCCCAAGGCACTGCGAAGACGACTCGGTGGTGTTCGAGTTCGGTCAAGACAACGGCGTGGTTCACGGGAAGGCGAGACCGGGCTACGACGACGTGGACGCCCTTGGTCGGCCGCAAGAGCGGCTGACGCTTCGTCCGAAGGCCCAGGATACGGTCGGTCCAAGGCCCCGTCGCGTTAACCACCACGTGGGCCTCAACCGAGTGGCACTGCCCTGTTCTGCGATCGCGAACCTCGGCTCCACAGACCTCGCCTCGACGGCGGACGAACCCGACGACCTCTGCGTAGTTCATCACCCAAGCGCCAGCAAAGTGAGCCCCTTGGGCCGTCTCAAGGCAGAGACGCGCGTCGTCCGTTAGGCAGTCGTAGTACTTGACGAGTCCGTCCAGCCCCTCGGACAAGAGGGCTGGTTCCTGGGCAGCGGCCCGTTCGCCACGAAATGCTTGATGGAGCCGGTAGCTTCGGAACAAGGCCAGCGCGTCGTAGATCCATAGACCGGTTTGCACGAGCCACAGCGGCGAGGGTTGGCCCCCGTAGATGGGAAAGACGAAGGGGAGGGGACGAACAAGGTGCGGGGCCAGCGCACGCAGGCGGTGACGCTCGGAAACGCTCTCGAAGACAAGCCGAAGTTCTCCTTGTTCCAGGTAACGCAGGCCACCGTGAACCAGCTTACTGCTTGCAGAAGAGGTCCCGGAAGCAAGATCGCCCTTCTCCAGTAGGCAGACTCGGAGGCCCCGAAGCGCCGCGTCCCGTGCCACTCCGGCACCGGTGATTCCACCTCCCACAACGAGAAGGTCGAAGGGCTCGCGTCCCAGATCCGCCATTCGCTCGGCTCGAGTAGCCGCATCGAATGGAGGGGGGACGGGTGCTGCAAGACTCTCGGTGGTCACACGGGCGATCTATGTGGGCGGCAGACCCGTGTCAAGCGAACGGAGTCGTCGAGATAAATTCCTTCCCTCAGGCACCTGCCCAGGCCCTCATTGGCCGAGGGTCCTTCCGTAGTGTCGCTTCCCGAAGCCCGAGAGAAGACAGGCACCGATCCCGATGGCCCCGACCAGTCCTCCGATGGAGCTGGCCAAGACGGCAGCGAGGAAGCCTGTGCCGGCATAGAGGCCGAGGAGGGCCAGGAGGAGAATTCCAACCAGTAGCTGGCTTCCTCCCCCGCCGAGGCGGAGGGGAAGGACGCCACCTAGGGTCTCGGCAAAAGACGAGAGGCCGACGGTCCAGCACAGCGTCATGCCGACGATCAGTAGTGGAAGGGCGAGCCAACCGACAACCGAGAGCACAAGGAGGGCACCAAGCTGAACCGCACCGAGCGTGGCCAGCGAGCCAATGAGGAGGGAAGAAGCCCAGGAAGCAGCCACTGTGCTCCGAATGTGCTTCGAACGCTCTGGCCAGGCCGTCCGGAAAAAGAGCCCGACTACGAGCACCGCAGCGGTGAGTGTCCACCATAGGCCCACGCTGAAGAGGGCGAAAAGAGCCTCGAAGCTCGGTGCAATCTGACCCTTGGCCGCTGGCGGGCCGAGGGAGGGGAGGCCAGCATTGGGACTGGACGGAGCGCTCCTGGAGGGCAGCTGGGCACGGAGATCAGGAGGATCTGCGACCGAAGAGGCCAAGGTAACCCGTTGGCCGACCACCACCGCCTCGGGATCCACCTCCCGGCGACCAGCAAGGTGAACGAAGTCTCCTCCCACCCGAGCCTCCGGTCCGAGCTCGACCGAACCCAGCACAACCACCAAGTCGCCGTCCACCCGGCCGGCGATGACGGCTTGCCCTCCGACGACGACCACATCCCCCTCGATGGTCTCCTCCAGCTTGACCTCCACGGAACTGCCCACCGCGGTCCGCCCGCCAAACGCCGCCAATGCATCGCTCGGCATCCCTGCGACGGCGACAACAAGAGCAACTGCTGTGATGAAGAGTGCTCTCATGCCGGTCCTCCAGGGGGTCCATGGGCGAGGAGGAGTCGGTCGCGCAGCGCAAGCATTACGCCAACGGAGCCGATGAAGAGCACAGCGATACCGAGAGGTACGGCGGTGCTCAGATCAGCTGAGAGGAGGGCATCCCCAGCGAAAGCAACACCCTTGAGGAGAGTTATGAAGGCGCG
>CAZQTQ010000132.1:0-1047 GCA_964596025.1 uncultured Rickettsiales bacterium | reverse complement strand
CATGGGGCTGGCGAGTCCCCCCTGAAGGGTCGCGACAAGCAATCCGGTCAGGAAGAGGTTTGCCGCGGCAAACCCTCCCGCAGCAGCCCACCAGCGCAGAGACTCGGGAGCCAAGGCCCCCTGGGCCTGCCATGCCGCTAGGGCAGCGGGGATCTGGGCGGCTCCGTCGGCCGCATGTGCGTCTGCGTCCTCCAGAACAGAAAAAAGCGTCTGGTAGCGGCGGAGAAGCTCTGCAAGCGCTGGCTCCTGGTCCCAGCGTCGCTCGAATTCCGCGGCCTCAGCGTCTGAGAGCGCCCCCTCGAGGTAGCGCTGCACCAAGATCTCGTCGCCGGGTACCGGGGTAACGTCCGAACTCATCGGTGGTGTCCCTTTGCTTCCAGAGAGGCAAGGAGCTTCTTTCGCGCCCGAAAGAGGCGGTTCATTACCGTGCCCTCGGGCACCCCAAGTCGCTCGGCGATCTGGGGGTACGTGAGGTGATCAAAGTGGTATAAATATATGATTTCACTATATATATTACCAAGATCCTTGATGCTTTGCCTTAGGTCATCTTCGATCTGGGCTTGGGCTGCCGCCTCGTCGGCGGGACGCCCATAGGCACTTCGGCGCAGCTCGTGATCGGGCGCTTCAGTGCGGTCCTCGAAGAGGGGTCCCGTCGGTCGGCGCCGCCGCACCCGGTCAATGCAGTGGTTCCGGGCAATCCGATAGAGCCAAGGGCGGAAGGGCCTCGAGGGATCGTAGGTGTCGATCTTGCTGAGGGCTCTGGTCATCGCCTCCTGCACGACTTCTGCCGTGTCCTGTGGATCGCGCAGGAGACGGCGGACGTAGCCCGTCAGCCCGCGCACATGGCGCTGCATCAAGAATTCAGCAGCCTGGGCGTTTCCATTCATAACGGCGTACGCCAACTCCTGGTCTTCAGAGGTTGGGTTCATGGTCCTACGTCAACCTGCTCAAAGCCTTGCACGGTTGTTGATCCAGCGTTGCGCCACACGCTCCAGCAGAATACCGTGTACGGGACCCTCCAACCCGATGGGAGCCGTCCTTCATGCC
>CAZQTQ010000131.1:0-10023 GCA_964596025.1 uncultured Rickettsiales bacterium | reverse complement strand
CCTGACGCGCAACTTCCGCGCCTTCTCCGACTTCCTCTTCGAGGAGCTGGGCTCCGGCGCGGGCTGCCCGAATGAGGGCCGCAGCGTCGAGGCGGCGGGGAACGTCAACCAAGGGGATGTGTCCCGTGGCCAGGGAGACGACCAACTCATCCGAAGCGAAGACCATGACCGCCTCGTCGGGAGCCAAGCCGCAGCGTTCCGCGAGATAGGGGGTGTGACCGGCCAGGGGGAAGCCCCGCTCGAGCAGCGAGGCCTTGTGCAAGGGAGCGGTGCACAGGGCGTCGAAACGCTGGCTCTTGCAGCCCTCAATCGCGGTAGCGAGGGCGGCGATCTCGGGGAGGTGCGCATAGCGGGAGTCGGCGGCGGGATCAGCGGCCTCGATCGCAACCGAGGGAAGGGCGTCGAGTGCCAGACCTCGCGATCGTGCGGCGCGCTCCCACAGATCGCAGTCGCCCAAGAGGACCCAGCGGGCAGCAGGAGCCTGGCCCGCAGCTTCGGCACCAGCGATGGCGGCCAAACCGGCCACAGCGACCTCTGGGCCGATGCCGGCCGGGTCTCCGGGGGTGACTGCGACCCGCGGAGCCGCGGTCACGGCTGGTCGCCCGTCCCGTCAGCGAAGACGTCGATGTGGGCTCGACGTCGCTCTTCGGTCGCCCACAGATCGAGCTCCCGTTCCATTCGCTCCTCGTAGAGTTGCTGGCTGAGCAGACCGCGGCTCTCCTCGAAGCTGGGCAGGTTCTTCTCTACCCGGCCCTCGACATACAGCAGGATCATCCCCAGAGGCGTCTCAATGGCAGCCGCCTGTCCCACCTCGGTGACCTTGAGGGCCTGGGCGAAGGCCGGGCTGAGGTCCACAGGGCGCACCGTGCCAATCGCCCCTCCCTTGTCCTTGGTGCTGGCGTCGTCCGAGCGCATGCCCACCATTTCGACAAAGTCCTGGCCGGATGCGACCTGCTCGACCAAAGCCTGAGCTTCGTCGCGGAGGGCTTGGCGGACCGCATCGTCGGCGCCCTCGGGAAAGGCCAGGAGTAACCGGCGCAGGCGGTAGGCCGGATCCGGTGCCGCCTCGGCAACCTGAAGGTTGTAGCGACTCTTCAGCTCCTCCTCCGTGATGTCGACGCGCTTGCCGATCTCCATGGACAGGAACTTGTGCCGGCGAATCTGCTTCTTCGTCTCGCTCCGATATTCTCCTTTGGTCATGCCCTGGTAGCCGATCTGGGCAAAGAGCTGCTCGACTGTCATACGGTTCCGGCGGGCGACGTCAGCGATGGCCGCCTCAACCTCCCGATCGTCGACATGGACCGCTGCCCGGTCCATGGCCTGCTCGATGAGTTCTTCGTCAACGAGGCCTTCGAGAATCTCGCGCTCCAGCTCCGCCTGGCGCTGCACCCGGGCCTCCCCCGTCAAGGAAGCCAGCTCGCTGGCCTCGACCAAGGCCAGGACCTCGTCGACCTGGGTCTTGAGAATGACCTCTCGGTTGACGACGCCCACGATTTCATCGACGAGCTCGGCTTTGGCAGGGGCCGCAGCAGAGAACAGAGCGACAGCAAAAGCCGTCGGGACGAGGAGATACGAACGTTTCACGGGCTGGCTCCTTCTCCAGAGGCGCTTCCTACCACATAGGGCAGGCCAAGGCGGCAACAACGTAGGTCGTCGACGGCAGCAGCGTCGACTGTGAGCTTAAGCCGGTCGGTTCGGTTGGCGAGCCAGGCCTTCAAGCGGCTCTCAACCGCCTCTCCACGCATGCGTCGCTCGACTTCCTTTCGCGCCTCCTCCTTGGGCCGGGTCGAAGCCGGCCTGCGGTCGACGACCTGGAAGATGTGGTAGCCGAGAGGAGAACGTAGGACCTCGGACATGCCCCCCCGAGGCAGGGAGGCGGACGACTCGAGCAGGAGCTGCGGAGCGGCGTCCTCGTCCATCCAGCCCATGTCTCCGTCGTTGCCGTTGTGGGCACGGGCCACGGTCTGGAAATCCACACCCGAGAGCAGTTCGACCCGCAGACGGTGCGCGGTCTCGGCGTCCTCGGCAAAGATCTGGCGGGCCCGGATGCGGGCCGGGATGCGCAGTTCGTCGGCGTAACGGCCCAGGTTGGCGTCGACCTGCTCGGGAGTCGCGACCACCCCCCGAAGGAGCTCCTCTCGGAGGCTCTCCTCCACCCGCTCCGCAAGGAGCCGTCGCCGCAGGACCTGACGGTAGGCGTCGACGCTTCCGTAGCGCTCTTCCAGGTGCCCAGGGAGTTGGTCGGGGTCCTCCATTCCTTCACCGGCCTCGGCCAGCGCAAAGTCGACCTCCTCGGACTCCAAGAGGATGGCCCGTACGCTGGCCTCGCCGAGGAGGACTTCCTCGACGACGAGGTCCTTGAGTACCCGGTCGCGAAAGGCCTCGAAACCGGAACCACTCCGTGGGAACTCGCCCGGCACCGAGCGGGCTCGGGCCGCCACCAAAAAGCGATCAAAGTCGATGCTCCGATCACCCAGGGTGGCCAAGACAATTCGCTCGGACGCCACCTCCTCCTCGCTGCAGCCCGCGAGCGATGGCAGCACAACCAGGAGGGAAAGGCCGAAGAGTTGGGCTCGGACCGTCCCGACGATCACTCGTCCTCCGGCGCAGACCTAGGCGGGGCCGGGGGCGGGCGGCGCTTCTTGTTGAGGTCCTTCTCCACGCCGGAGGCAGGACCGGTCGGCTTGCCCGAAGCAGCCGGCGAAATGACCCGGTGAGCAGCCAGCTGGCCGGCGTGGACATCGACCGAGGCTGTCTCCCGCAAGCCGGAGACAAAACCCTCATACAGGGCCTTGTAGCGTTCACTCTTCACCTTCCGAAGAACGCTGCCCCGCATTTGCTCGAAGCTCCGCTCCACCCGCTCCCGCCGGTTGGGGACGTAGACGATGTTCCAACCCTGGTCCGTCTCGAAGGGCTGCGATATCTGGCCCTTTCCGAGGGTGAAGGCCGCCTCCACCACCCGATCGGCCACTCCAGGCTTGCCTGCGCGGGTCACGAAGCCCATGTCGCCCCCTCTTCGGGCAAAGGGACCCTTGCTGTACTTCGTGGCCAGGGTTCGGAAGTCCTCGGGCCGCTCGGAGATCTCCTGATGAATCAGCACGGCCGTCTCGCGGATGGACGCGACGGTCTGGCCCTCGTCGGGCCGCACGAGGATGCGCTTGATCTGGACCTTCTCGGGGACCACGAAGTCCTCTTTGTTGGTCTCGAAGTAAGACCACAGGTCTTCTTCGCTGATGTCACCGGGCTTTAGCGCCTTGTATACCGAGCTCTTGAGCAGGCTGTTGACAACCATCTTCTGGATCTTGGGGTCCTTGTCGACTCCGGTACGGACGGCCTCCATGTAGAGGAGCTTCTCCTCGACGAGCCGGTCGATGACCTCTTGCCGCAACTCGGGGGTCAGTTCCCCGGAACGACCCATCTGGCGGACCGCCATCTGGTCGAACTCGATCGTACCGATGGGCATGCCGTTGACGGTGGCCAAGGGAGCGCCGATCTGCTCTGCGGAGGGAAAGGACCCCGGTGCCACGGCAGGAGCAGTCGCTGACGAGGCAGCCGGGCCCGGGGGCTGGGTTGGGCTGCAGGCCCAGAGGCCACATACGAGGAGGACTCCGGCGAGGACGACGAGCGACTTGTGGTGCATGTTCTGCTCCCTAAAGCGAATGGTGCGGCGGGCGGCGGGCTTCCCCGTGAAACCCAGAACCGGCTCGGGCCATTCCGGGGCCGAGCGGGGGCGCCGACGCAGGCCGCGGGTACTTACCACGTCCTCCGCAGCTCTGTCACGGGCGAGAAAGGCAGCGCTGGACGATGCCGCGGAGGAGGAGGCGGATGGATTCGAGCGGCTCTGCGCGCTCGTCGGCGGCGAGCCCCAGCTCGACCAGGCCCTCGGAACGGAAGCTAAAGGCGCAGCTCTGGTCCTGGCTCCAAACAAGCAGTGCGGCAGGCTCCACGGCCGTCGTGGGGTCGAAGCGCAGGTGGATGCGTCCGCCCCGCAGGCTTCGGAGTTCGACGATCCGCAGGCGCCGACAGAGCGCTTTGACCTCGCACAGCCCTTCGAAGCGGCTCACCGGCTCCGGCAAGGCGCCGTAGCGGTCGGCCAAGTCATCCAAGAGGTCCCGCAATTCCTCGGGCGTCCGGGCGTCTGCAAGACGCTTGTACTCCAACAGGCGCTCAGCCTCGTCCTCAATGAGCTCAGCGGGGAGGTACGCACCGCTCTTGAGATCCACGTCGGGCTCCGGTCCGGTGTCCACCTCCTTGCCCTGGAGGCCAGCCACTGCCGCCTCGAGCAGCTCCATGTAGGCAGCCATGCCGACGTCAGCAATGTGCCCGCTCTGCTTCCGTCCCAACAGGTTGCCCGCACCGCGGATCTCGAGATCGTGCTGGGCAATGCGGTGCCCCGAGCCGAGCTCGCTGTGGCTCTGGACGACCTTGACGCGCTCGACGGCAGTGCTGCGGAGGGCACGTCCGGGCGGCACGAGCAGGAGGCAGAAGGCTTCGGTGTGAGAGCGCCCCACCCGCCCGCGCAGCTGGTGCAGCTGGGCAAGGCCCAAGGTGTCGGCTCGGTTGATGATCATCGTGTTTGCGCTCGGCACATCGAGACCGCTCTCGACGATGGTGGTACAGACCAGCACATCGAACCGCTTCTCGAAGAAGTCGATCATGATGTTTTCGAGGGCCCGCTCGCTCATCTGGCCGTGTCCTACTCGCAGCTCCGCCTCGGGCACGAGCTTCTTGAGGAACTCAGCCATGGCCTGGATGGTCTGGACCCGGTTGTGCAGGAAGAAAACCTGGCCGCCCCGAGCGAGCTCCCGCCGGATCGCGTCCTGGACACGGTGGGGCGAGAAGCGGGCTACGGAGGTGCGTACTGCGCTGCGACCCTCGGGAGCGGTGGCGATGACCGAGAAATCCCGCAGCCCGCTCAGCGCCATGTGGAGGGTGCGGGGGATGGGGGTTGCGCTGAGGGTCAGGGCGTGCACGTTCGCTCGCATCTCCTTGAGCCGCTCCTTGTGGGACACGCCAAAGCGGTGTTCCTCGTCGACGACCAGCAGGCCGAGCTTCTTGAAGCGGAGATCGCGAGACAGGAGGCGGTGGGTGCCGACGACGATATCGACCCGGCCCATCGCCAGGCCCTCGACGGTCTCCCGCTGCTGCTTGGGGGTCCGGAAGCGGCTGAGCATGGCGATCTCGACGGGAAAGGCCGCAAACCGCTCCTGGAAGGCCTGACAGTGCTGCAAGGCCAGAACCGTGGTCGGAACAAGGACGGCCACCTGCCGCCCGGCCTCGACCGCGCGAAACGCAGCGCGCATCGCTACCTCCGTCTTGCCAAAGCCCACATCACCGCAGACCAGCCGATCCATGGGTCGGTCCTTCTCCAGATCCTCCAGGACGGTGTCGATGGCCGCCTGCTGGTCGGGGGTCTCCTCGTAGGGGAAGGCCTCAGCGAACTCCCGGTAGTAGGAATCCGGCGGGGGGTACGCCACAGTCCGGGCGAGGCTTCGGCGGGCATAGAGCTCCACAAGCTCTTTGGCGATCTTCTGGACCTCCTCGCTGACCTTCTTCCGGCGCTTGCGCCAGGTCGTGCCCCCGAGCTTGTCGAGCCTGGGCTTGGCTCGTCCCGGCGAGACGTAGCGGGAGAGGAGGTTGAGCTTGTGAACCGGTAGGAAGAGGCGATCGCCGCCCTTGTACTCGAGGACAAGGTAGTCGTTGGCGGGAGCTGCAGCGGTTGGGATGGACGAGGGGGCGGTTCGGCCGGAAACCGGGTCCTGGCCCCGAGCATCGGGCACCGCAGCCGTGCTTCGGCCCCCG
The DNA here is from genome assembly GCA_964596025.1 of uncultured Rickettsiales bacterium. Classification (GTDB taxonomy): domain Bacteria; phylum Myxococcota_A; class UBA796; order UBA9615; family UBA9615; genus CAZQTQ01. The sequence goes on along the minus strand of CAZQTQ010000131.1, from coordinate 4,221 downwards.
ACCCGCAGGGGAGCCACGGTGCCGGGCTTGTAGCTCGCGTCGCGCGCGCGGCCCTTGCGGTCGGCGGCAACCTCAAGCGCATTGGCACCCAAATCGAGGCGCTGAAGTCCAAGATAGCGCCCGATGCCGTGGAGGTTGTGTACTACGCAGTCGTCGCGCCGGAGCTGGGCTAGCGAGCCGATGGGCGGCAGCCCAGCGCGGCGGCGCGACGCCTTGGATCGGCTCTTTCGCCCCAGCAACTCTTCGGCCGCAACCACCACGAGGCCGCGATCAATCCAGCAGAAGCCCCGACGCAGTTCGCCGGGGGACCAACTCAAGGACGGAAACTCCGCCGTCGAACCGGTCCGGGCGGCCTCGGCCAGGGCCCCGTCCGGGAGCCGCGGCAGGCTCAGGCCGTGCGGCTCCAGCAGCGCTCCCAAGCGATCGCCCTGACGCAGCGAGGGCGAGGCAAGGACAACCTTCGCTCCAGCCTCTCGCCAGGCCTCCAGGCGACCGAGCAAGGGCTGGAGCATCTTGGCCGAAGTGGAGCGGGCGGCGAGGATCTCGGCCCGAAGATCACCATGATCGGGCGCGGAGATCCGGAGGGCTCCTTCCGCATCTTCAGCTTCCCCGAGGTCCTCGAGGAGTACTCCCCTGCGGTCATAGACCGCCTCCAAGAACTCTGGCGACTCGAGAAACAGCGCCTCTGGAGGAGGGATGAGCCGATCAGCGCAGCCCTCCCGCTCCCAGGCCTCGGTGAAGGTCTGGCGTCGCCCGTAGAGCTGAGCGGCGATGGCTTCCGGCCCATCGACCACCACCCAGCCCGCGTCCGGCAGGTAGGTGAGGACGGAGTCGAGGCGAGGCTCGAACAACGGCAGGTAGAGCTCCACCTCCTGGAGTACACGAAGCTCTAGGAGTTCCTCTTCGATGGCCTTGCGGGCCCGGGGCGAGAGGCCGGAGGCGTCGCTGAGGCGCTTGAGCTGTTCCGGCAGGAGCTGGGTGGCTTCGGTGTCGAGCTGGAGTTCACGGACCGGAGCAAGACGGCAAGACTGCAGCGTTTCGACCGAGCGCTGGGTGTAGGGATCGAAGGTACGCAGCGACTCCACCTCGTCCCCCCAAAACTCGATGCGGAGGGGAAGCGAATGCGCCGGCGAGAAGACATCGAGAACCCCACCCCGCACGCTGAGGTTTCCCGCCTCCGTACACTGTTCGGTGACGAGGTAACCCCGCTCGACCAGGCGTCGCACCAGGGCGTCCCGGTCCAGGCTGCAGGCGACCTCGACGGACTCGATGCGCTCCCGGAGCCGAGCCAGCGGAAGGACCCGGCGGAGCAAGGCCGCTGCCTCGGCCACGACTACGGCGGGCTCCTCTCCAGCCAGCGCAGTGAGGGCGGCGATCTGGCGGTGAAGCTTCGACGCGTCGGGCGAATAGCCCCGGTAGGGCTCCACCTCCCAATCGGGGTAGGCCAGAACCGGTCGGGAGCCACCGAGGAAGGTGCGGAGCTCCCCCAACCGTTGTTCGAGGCTGCGGCGGTTCGGAACGATCCACAGCAAGGGACCCTGGGTCCTGGCAATCGCCGCCGCCAGGGAGAAGGCGGGCGCAGAACCACGCAGACCCGAGACCGAGAGAAGGCCTGGGCGCTCGAGCTTCTGAAGGACGGCACCGGTCGGGAATGGCCCGGAATCCGGAGTTCCCGCCCGTGCCGAGGGCTCGGGAGAGCCGGTCACCGGCATGGACCATAGAACCTGAATGGGCGTGCGACAATCCCCAGGTGCGCGCCGACGTCGTCATCGTCCCGGGCTACACCCCCAAGCGGGTCCGGGGTCCCATCCGCCTGCACCCACGGGCGCGACGCCGGCTGCTCGCGGGCATCGCGACGGCTCACCGACTGGCCGCCCCTTGGCTCCTGGTGAGCGGGGGCGGAGTGCGGCCCGAAGGAACGCCCTACGTCGAGGCCGAGGAGATGGCAAAGGCGGCCCAGCACTTGGGCTGGCCCCGGGATCGACTCCTGCTCGATGTCCTGGCCCGCCACACGACGACCAATGTCCGCAACGCGGGGCGCCTCATGCGAGATCGCGGCCTGAGACAGGGCCGGATCGTGACCGACCTCGTCCACTCGCTCTATCTGGGTTTTCCCCAGAAGAGCTCCTTTGCGCGGCGCTGCCGACGGGAGATCGGACACCTGCCCGGAGTCCTGAGCTGGGTCGGGCCGGGGCAAGTCGACTTTGTGCCCAACGAGCTCGTGAACCAGCCCGGCCCCGATCCGAGAGACCCGTGACCCCGGAAACCAAGTCCAGGGGCAGCTGGCACCGCTTCGCCGTCGGCCTTGCCGGGCTCCGCCTCGCGGAGCTCGGGGGCAAGAGAAAGGGGGGGGGGCATCGGCTCTGGATTGTCGACCCCTGAGGGCCTTGGCCGAGCCGGCGGTGCGGACTAGGCGTCGCGCGAGAGGTCGTCGGAACCCTCGTCCGGGGGTCCAGCCGAAACAAAGGGGTCGTGGCCAATCAGCGAGTCGTCGGGATGAATGGACACCTTGGGATTCGCCGGGAGACCTTCGCCCTTCTTTGGGCCCATGACTTCTATCGGACTCGACCGCCGCTGGAGCGCCTGGACGCTCTCGAGCGTGGGCTCTTCCGGCCCCAGGCCCAGGCCGGCGGGCACTTCGGGCCGCGGCGGGCGGGGCGCACGCCGGGGACGCAGCTTTTGGGCCGCCATCTCCATCGCACCGGCTGCACGTTCCCAGGCGGAGAGCGTCTTGGGGCGCTGAGCAACCCGCAAGTGCCGTCGACCGATTCGTTTCTCGGCGCGCCCCTCGTTGAGCAGGCCCCACATCAAGCGCGTGCTGACCTTCTCGCGCTGCCGCTGCTTGTAGTTCGTGTGGGAGTTCTCGCCCTGCTCGTTGAGGTAGGCGGTCTCCTGGTCGACGACCTGGAACTCGCAGCTGACATAGACGATGGAGCCCTTCTGAAGCATCCACGGCTCACCGGAGCGGCTGAGCAAGTGGTCCAGCCGCACGGGCACGTCGATGATGAAGTTGATCATCTGGTAGGTCGAGCCGCTGAACTCGTTGCGGATCTCCTCTTCTTCGGCATCCTCGATTCCAATGTCGACCTGCAGGGCCGGCATGTGGGCCAGCAGCATGGGATTGTGCTCGAGGTAGCGGCGGAACTGCAGGAGGTTGTTCGTACTCTCGCCGGCCGTCACCTGGTTCCAGGGGAAGACGTGGCGCAGTACGAAGGCGAGAACCGGCACGATGTCGTCACGGGTCTCGGTCACAATCCGAAAACGCAGCTTGTCGAGGATGTCCGAAGCGCGGGCTGTGCGCTTGCTGATGAGCTTGTTGACCAAGGAGTCCCGCGTCTTCCGGCTTCCATAGAAGTGGACGATCGGGAGGCCTTCCCGGGTCAAGATCCGCGCCCGATGGAGGACTTGCTGTTCGACGACCTGGCAGAGCTCGGCTTCAGAGGTCGGCGTCTCCAAGAGCAGCTCGCGGGCCTCTAGGTGGTTGATGGTGTGCATCACCTTCAAGACCACGCAGCTGAGGATCTGGACGCGGTTGAAGCGGCCTTGTTCCGAGGCGTAGAGGAAGACGTCACGGACGTCTTGGGGGCGGGAGACCTCCGGCGGGAAGCGGAAGTTGAAGTTCCGATTGAGGTAGCGGATGGCCTCGCGGTGGAGGTACTCGAGCCGCCGAATGTCGCGCGGATCGTCGGGGTCCAAGAGGTTTGCCCGAAGGAGGTCGTCGACGTCGGCGAGGCTCAAGAGGTTGAGGCGGTGCCAGTCCACGGGCGAACCGCCCCGAAGGACAAGGCGAACGGACTCTAGGTCGGCGAGGCTCAGCGGCGCAATGCGTCCCTGCGGCGCGCGCAAATCCAGACGCAGGATTTCTTCATCCCGTCGAATCAAGCGGAATCTCCTTCTCTAGGTTCTGCGCCTCGCAGGTCGGTCGTCCCCCAACCACCTGCTCCCTGCGAGCAGATACCTACCGAATTCGGGCCGGTTACGCAAGAACATCCGTGGCTGCGCCGCCACCCATCGTCGGACTGCGCCTTCCTCTTGACACCTTCAGACCTCGTTGCCTACTCTCCGGCAGCCCTCCACGTGGGGCCAATGAAGCCAGCTATTCCCCGGTAGCTCAGTTGGTAGAGCAGGTGGCTGTTAACCACCTTGTCGGCGGTTCGAGTCCGTCCCGGGGAGCCATTACTGACCATAGGCAGAACTCGGCACTCGCTGGGTTCTGTCTTT
>CAZQTQ010000130.1:0-10038 GCA_964596025.1 uncultured Rickettsiales bacterium | reverse complement strand
AGGTCTCCGCTGCAGCACAGCGGCTCTGGAACCAGGGCCGGTCCCTCATCGAGCAGGGCCTACACGACGAGGCGGTAGAGCCCCTGCGGAAGGCCCTGCGAAAGGCCCCGGACTCGCTCCTCCTTCACCGCGACTACATGGACCTCATGCGGGCGCGGAACTTCTCTGTCGAGGTTCTCGCCGAGTACAGGGAGCATCGCGATCGAAAGCCCAAGTCTCCAAACGCCCACTACCTCTTCGGACGAGCTCTCGGCGAACCAAAGGGAGCTAAAGAGGCCTTTGAGACCGCACTGAGCCTGGACCCCGAGCACCCCTGGTCCCTTCAGGGCTTGGGTGGCGTCGCGGCGGTGGAGGGACGCCTCGACGAAGCCCTCGTCTTCTACGAAAGAGCACTGGAAACCGCTCCCAACCCAGCAGAAATACACAACAAAATCGCCAACGTTCACCTGGCGCGCAAAGAGCACGAGCAGGCAAAGGCCTCCTGGGCTGAGGCGATGCGGCTGGAGCCAGACGACTACCACGCCTACATGAACCTCGGCGCAGTCCTCAGCATGGAGGGCTCCCTGGAGGAGGCGGCACAACAATTGCGGCTGGCCGTCGCGCGGGCTCCCGGGAACCCACTCGCACACGTCAACCTCGGATACATCCTGTTCAAGCTTCAGGACTTGGAAACGGCTTTAGCCCACTTCGAGGCCGCCCTGGCGATCAACCCCCGGGATCGAACCGTGAGAGGCTCCCGGGATCTCGTGGCGGCGGTGAGCCGAGGGGAGATCCCCTTTGCAGTCTTTGGGCCCTATCAGAAGGCCCTTGAAGCCCAGATGAGCGATCCGGCGCAAGCGGCTCAGCACTACCGGGAGATCCTCCTGCTGGCGCCGGACTTTGCCGTGGCTCACCTCAACCTGGGCCTAGCAGAGCTGGCCCTCGGACGAGCCGATGCGGCACACACTTCGCTCCGGCGGGCCGCCGAGTTGGCGCCGGACGACCGCGGCGTACGCTACAACCTGGGCTACCTCCTGGTTGGAACCGGCGAAATCAAAGAAGGGCAGGAACACCTGAGGGCGGCGCTCGAGCTGGACCCCACCGACACCGAAGTACTGTCCGGACTGGCGCTCGCCGCCTTCCGCCTGGACCAGCAGGAGGTGGCGATGTCCTGGTACCAAAAAGCTCTGGACCTCGAGCCCCGAAACCCGGCCCTTTGGGCGCAATTCGCTGCCGCCAAAGCCGCCCAGGGCGACCTCCACTCCGCCGAGAACGCGAGTCGACAAGCGTTGTCTATCGCCCCCCGCTTCGTCGCAGCACGCGTCCAGCTCGTCGCCATCCTCCGCGAGGCCCGGAAGTTCGACCAAGCCCTACAGGAGCTCGATCACTTGGAAGCGGTGGCCCCCGGGCACAAGGACCTCGCCGCCGAACGCTCTGCGCTGATCGCAGCCCGCAACGCGCGCAGCCAAGACGCCCAGGATCCCAAGCGGGTGCACTTGGGCCGCATCCTCGTTTCCGACGAGGCAAAGGCAAAGCAGGCCGAGGCCCGCCTGGGCCAAGGCGACGCCTTCGCCGACGTTGCGCGGGCGCTGGGCGAAGGCCCCGAGGCGCGCCTCGGGGGAGACATCGGACATGTCGACCCTGCCGAACTGCGCCCGGAACTGGCCGCAGCGATCAGCCAGCTGCAGCCAGGGATGACGAGCGAGGTTCTCCGCCTCGGCGACCAATTTCTAATCCTGCAGAGGATTCCCTAACAGCCCGTCCAACTGCCACGGCTCGATGCAGGGCCGAAGTGCTATGGTCTTCTGCCGGAGGGCTAATGGGAGACAGCACCTCGACCGGATCAGACGGCGAAGCAGGGGGCACGAGTGGCCCGCGGGCAGAGATCCTCGACGACATCAGCGTCTTGATGCCGGGCCCGATCCCCCCCCAGAGCGACCCAATGACCAAGCGACGCTGGATTGGGGGCGCCATCGCCGGAGCCGTCATTCTGCTCTTCGCCCTGTCCTCGGTAATCACGGCAGGAAGTTCGCTGCCGGAGCCAGTCGAGGCCATGTACCTCTTTGCCGCGACACAAGCAGGAGCGGTTCAGGTGACTGTCGGCGACGAACTGGGACTCGCCGCTCCCCTTGACAACGCGTCCCAGTGGGCCGTGGTCTCGGTCGCAGTAGACAACGGACAGCAGCAGCCCCGCCTCTGGGTCGCCAAGACGGCAGCCCCCGTCTTTGGCGAGGGGCGGGACACCGAGGAACGCGTCGTATTCCGCAACCGAGCCAAGCCACCAGCCGGTCAACACGCCTACTTCGTCATCCACAGCTTTCAGCCGCTAGCCGACCTGCCCAACCGAGTCGCACGGTGGGAGCAAGACATCCGCAAAGATGGCCCCAACTTCGACGACGTGCTTCGGGCACTGACGGCAAAAATCGAGGCCAGCGCCGGGCCACTCAAGTGGCGAGTCGCCAACCCTCTGCGCTTCGAAATCCTGGAACCAGTCCCACCCCCAGAACAGGAGCCGAGTCAATGAAGGTCCACATCACCTACTGCGTCGCTTGAAACTATCTCCCTCGCGCCTCCAGGTTGGAGGCCTTGCTCAAAGAACACTTCGAAGGCATCAACGTGGAGCTCGCCAGGGGACACTCGGGCATCTATGACATTCGTCTCGACGACGAGATGATCTTCTCGAAAAACGAGGCGGGCCGCTTCCCCGAGGACCAGGAGCTGCTCGACGCGATTCGGTCCATGCGCCAAGGCTAGCCATCCCAGGAACCCTGCCTCAGCTGGGAAGTGGAGTGAGAGAGGTCTCAGCCGAGCGGCGGGCGATCGGGGCCTAGCCTGGGCCGTATGACGGCCAGAGCAGCCGGCAAGACCACCAACACCGCGCCCAGGGCCAGGGCGATGGCGGCACCGCACAAGAGCCCAAAGTAGATGTTGGGACGAAACGACGCGGCGCACATCAGCCAGAAGCCAGCGCAGAGAATCACCGAGGTCATGACGATCGCACGGCCAGTCTCCAGCAGTGTGCGGCGCGTCGCCTCTTCGATGGGGTCGCCCAGCTGGATCCGCTCCCGGAAGAAGTGGAGGAAGTGCACGGTGTCGTCCACGACCAGGCCAAGCGCTACCGCGCCCGTCATCACCGTTCCCGGATCGAGGGCTAGGCCGGTCCACCCCATACCGCCCAAGACCCAGACGATGGGCAGGAGGTTGGGCACCATCGCAAAGAGGCCAAGGCGCACCGAACGCATCGCCACCACCATGAGGACGAGGACGAGCACAAATGCCAAGCTGAGGCTCTTGATCTGGGAGTCCAGCAGGTAGGTCTCCATGTTGGAGATGAGCTTGCTGAGCCCAGTAACCAAAGCCCGGACCCCCTCGGGAAAGGCCTCGTCGACCAACGCCTCCACAGCCTCAAGTTCCCCAGCCAGATCGTCCGCCCTGCTCATTTCGACGGTTGAGTTGATGCGCCCTCGCTGAAAGCCAAAGTCGGCCAATCGCTCCAGCTCCTGCGGATCGTCGAGGAGGAGCAGGAGTTGGGCCACCTCCGCTCGGTCCGCCGGTAGGAGACGCTCCTCTTCAGCACCGCCCCGCATCGCCTGCCTAAGCTCCATGACGTAGTCCGCCATGGACACGCTCGTCCCCACGCCCTCGATGTCCGCCAGGAAATCCTGAACCCTCAGCATGCCCTGGAGCACCGCCGGATCCTTGAGCCCGTCGGGCTTTCCGGTGTCGACCAGAACTTCGACGGAAGTCGAGCCGCCCAATCGGTCGTCTACGAACTCCAACTCGAGCCGTACCGGGTCCTGAGCTCGAAAGTAGTTCAGCGGATTTGCCCCCATCTCGACCTGGGGCAACCCCAAAAGGAAGAGGAGGGTCAGGGCCGAGGCGCAAACCACCACCCACCCGGCCCGTCGCTGGGCCAGAGCGGCCAGGGCCAAGAGGCCTCGGTCCATACGAGCCCAAAGCCGAGAGAGCCCGGCCGTAGCACCCAGGCCACCGCCCCCCTGGTCCTCGCGCGGGTCGGCGGAGTACGGGGCCGGGAGATGCGGAAGCACCCAGGGACCCAGGGCGAAGGTCAACAGCAAGGAGAACGCCACTCCCGTAGCACCCAGACCGCCCAACTGGCGCACGGGAGCCAAGCTCGCCGTCTGGAGGCTCATCAAGCCACCAACGGTGGTCAGGGTGGTGAAGAAACAGGGAACGAGCAGATGACGGAGGGCGTCCTGGGATGCCTCCTCCGGCCCCAGCCCATTTCTCCGATAACTCAGAGTCCGGGTGAGGACGTGAATTGCGCCAGCGACCCCCACCCCGAGAATGATGGGGTAGATGCTCGCCTGGACGATGGTAAGGCGGATGTCCAGCAGGCCCATCGTCCCCGTCACCCACAGGCAGGCCAGGAGGACAACTACGAGCGGGAGGACCACCGCCTGGACGGACCGAAACAGCCCAAAGATCGCGACGACGATGACGCAGACCATGGCGGGAAAGATGCGGAGCATGTCGCCTTCGGTGTAGCGGTAGAAGGCCTCATCCAGCATCGTCGGCCCAGCAAGGACCAACTTCAGGCCGCGCTCCACGCCCAGGCGGTCCGCCTCGCGGCGCAGGTTGGTCGCGAGCGCCCTCTTGGCCACGACATCTTCGACGAGGGGGGCAACGGTAAGGATGACGGCGGAAACGAGGCCATCCGCGGAGACCAGAGTTCCGGAGAACAACTCGTCGGAGAGGACCCGCTCGCGAAGGGCCTCGGCGGATGGCGGATTCTCGGGATCGATCAGCTGCCGGACCGTCAACACCCCCGGAGCGGCTACGACCTCCGACACCGCGGTCAGCGACTGGACGGACTGGACGTGCTCGACCTCCGCGAGCGTGTCAGTCACCGTTCGGACAAAAGCCAGCCCTTCCTCGGTCCAGAGGGACTCGTCTTCCCAGGCCACGACCACCACCTGATCGGAGTGGAAGACGTCAATGAAGGCGTGGTAGGAGAGCAGATCCTCGTCGTCGTCCAGGAACCAGACCTCCAGCGACGTGTCCATCTGGACCTGAAGGCAACCCCACAAAGACACGGCCGTAACCGCAGCAATGAAGAGCAATATGGCTGGATGCTTGGGGTGCCGGATGGGTGACTGCCTTCGATTCGGAGTCTAACAGGCCATTAGCCGACGAGCAGCGTGCAGGTTCCCCTCCCGGGCTCAGTCCACCAGGGCTTCTAGCTGGCCCAAGGCCCCCTCGACTGCGGCACAGCCGCGGCCCCAGAAGGTGGGGTCTGCGAGGTCCAGGTCCATTGCGGACAGAAGATCCCGAGGGCGCTGGGAGCCACCAGCCCGCAGCAGATCCAGGTACTTCGCCACAAAAACGTCGCCTTGTTCCTTCCACAGGTTGTGAAGGCTCAGGGTGAGCAGCTTTCCGAACGCGTAGGAGTAGCAGTAGAAGCGGGCGAAGACGAAGTGGGGGATCTGCATCCATCGGGAGGCGTCTCGCTCGCGCAACCGGACCTCCGGGCCCCAGATGCGCCGCATCTCCTCCATCCAGATCGCGTCGTACGACTTGGCCTCGACCATGCCCTCGGCCCGGGCGGCATGGGCGCGCCGCTCCCAGTTGATGTAGGCGATCTGGTTGAAGCCGGTGGAGACCGCATCGCGGATCTGCCGATCGAGCAACTGCCGGTGCAAGGACGGATCGGAACTCTGCCCCATGAGGTAGTCGTGCAACCAGCTCTCGGCAAAGACTGAGGCCGTCTCGGCCAGAGGCAAGCCCGTCAGGTAGTTCAGCGGGCGCTGCTCGAGGGCGAGCCAAAAATGCAGGCAGTGGCCAAACTCATGGGCCAGGGTGAAGACGTCGCCGAGCTTGCCCGCGTAGTTGAGCATGACGTAGGGGTGGTCTGGAGGCATAGACGGCGAGCAAAAGGCCCCACCCGTCTTGCCAGGCCGCGGAAAGACGTCGACCCACTCGCGGTCCAGGAAGAGCTGAGCCGCCTCCCCAACCTGGGGATCAAAGGCAGAGAAGGCAGCGACGACCAGCTCACAGGCCCGGTGCCAGGAGACCTCGGGCTCGTCGCCAAAACAAGGCACCCGCAGGTCATGCATGCCGTAGTCGTCTAGGCCGAGGACCCGCTTGCGTAGGGCCTGGTAGCGGTGAACCAGCGGGAAGTGCTCGGTCGCGGTATCGATCAGCGACTCGACAACCTCGCGGTCGAGGTCGTCTCGGAGGATCATGTACTCCATGGTGTCGGCGTAGCCCCGCGCCACGACGTCGCTTCGATGGTCCTCAAAGAGGGTGTTGAATACGAAGCAGAGGACGTCCCGGTGCTTGCCAAAGCCCTCAGCGAGGGTGGAGACCGCCTGATCCCGAAGGCTGCGGTCCCCGTGAGTGCTGAAGGACACGACCTCGCTCCGGGTCATGACCTTCTCTTCCCCGTCGACGGTCATGGGAAAGGTCAAGGACCCGCTCAGTTGGGTGTAGAGGTCGACCCAAGCCGTGTTGGCGGTGACGTTCTTGCGGAGGATGGTGGACTCCGCCGCTTCGGTAAGGGTGAAGGGAACAAAGATGCGTTCGTAGGCCAGGTAGTGCTCGTAGTCGGCGAGGGCCTCCCTTCCGGGCAGCTGGTCGAGGTCGGCGACCGACAGATCCTTCAACTCAACCGAGAAGAAGGCCAACTTCTGGTCGATCTCCGCGTCGAAGCGCGTGGCTTCAGCCTGTTCGGCCTGACGCACGGGCCGGTCGGTGGCGACGGCGTAGCGAAGCCGAGCGAACTGGCCGAGGCGACGGCAGCCCTGAAGGATGGCCTCCAGCGCTTCGAGCGCAGCGCATAGGGCCGGGCCGTCGAGGGAAGCCACTCGGCCGCGGTAGGTCCCCACGAAGCGCTCGGTTCGAGCCCGGACGTCATCGCGGGTCTCCTGGATTCGCGGATCTTCAGGTCCGCCGTAGAGATCGCTGAGGTTCCAGGCGCCAGCTAGAGCAACCGAGGGGCTGGGAAGAACTCGGGGCGACGAAGCGTCCAGGGCTGAGTAGGCCTTCATGCGACACAAGATGACGATCTTGCGTTTGTTTGGCAACTGAACGCTCGCCGTCGATGGCCCCAGAGGAGAAACGCTAGCGCAAGCGCCGGCGCGCCGGACGCCAACCCAACCGGGGCGACCTGGGCGCAGCCGACCCCGGCTTCTTCCCGGGGGGTCAGGCGACCATCACAGTTCCGGTCGACCGGATCCGGCGCGACCTCTTCAGCGCCTGGATGCACCGATGAGTCGGTGTCGTCGCAGTCGGTACCACCCTGCTCCAGAGCAGCGTAGCCATCCCCGTCTAGATCGAAGAGGGCGCGCGAGGACGAGGCGAGGGATTGGTAGACAAGCAGATGGCTGTCGGCAACCCCGTAGCCCAGCCACAGGTACCCGTCGAGACCCCAGGAAGCACTCCAGGAGTTCCGCGCCAACCAGGCCTGACGCCCGTCATCCCAACCCACAAGCAGGAGGGCGTGGTAGCCGACGACCGCCTCTTCGCTCGGATCGCTCGGCACGTAGACTCCGCCTCCGTAACCAAAGATGTCCTCGTAGACATTGATGCGGACCAGGAGCGCGCCCATCCGCAGCGCCCCCTTTATGATGGCGACCTCCTCGGCCAAACTCAGCCCCTCCTCCAGGTCGATGCGGTCCACCTCCTCGAGGAAGACCCGGCCCCGGTCCACTCCCTCGCAGCCCTCGTCACAGGCCGTCAGCTGGACAAACTGTCCCTCCACGTAGGGGGCACAAGCCTCCGTCGGCAGGCCGATGTTCATCAGGGTGCCGATCCCCTCGGCCAAGGTGATTCCCTCCTCGCAGTCACCCCCGGAACAGGTCAGGCAATGGGAATCGGAGAGGTCAATCTCCAGATCGGGCGCGTCCAAGTCCTGTTTGATCCGAAACTCCAGCATCGAGGTGATGCCGAAGGCGGCACAAGAACCGCAGCGGCTCTGGTTGCGGACCGGCATGAGCCAGTCGATGCCGTCTCGATCCCGCCACGAAAAGACAGGCGGCAGGTCGTCGGCCTCGTCGCTCCACGGCGAGGGAGGACGGTAGGTGCCGACCCCGTCCTCATCGTCGATCGCGTCCTGTCCAACCGGCTGGTTGAGTTCGTCGGGCAGGTTCACGAGCTGGCGCTTCTCCTCCAGCGAGAGGGCAGTGGTCCAGTTGGAAACTTGGATGAAGGAGGCCGGCGCCTCGGCGAAGGCCGAATTCAACGGACAGGAGAGGGCGAGGACCAGGAAAACGGTGAAGGGCCGGAGCACCAACTCAGGCTAGCAGCACTCCGCTGTCACACAGGCAACAGCTTCGATCTCGACCCTCGCTCCTTTGGGCAGCGCGGCGGCCTCGACCGCTGCGCGGGCAGGAAAGGGGGCGGAGAAAGCCTCGGCATAGACGCCGTTCATGACCGCAAAGTCGCCCATGTCGGCAAGAAAGACAGTGGTCTTGACCACCTCCCCCAACGACGAGCCCGCCGCCTCCAGGACTGCGCTCAGGTTGGCTAAGGCTTGGCGGGTCTCCGCCTCGACGCCGCCGCTCACCATGTCGCCGGTGCCAGGTTCCATGCCGATCTGGCCCGCCGTATACACGAAGCCGCAGGCGACTACCGCCTGGGAGTACGGACCAATAGCGGCAGGAGCGCCATCGGTCTGGACCGCACTCTTGCTCACGCGGCCTCCTGGGGCGGGTGGTAAACGCCGACGTAGGGGAGGTTCCGGAAGTAGCCGCCAAGATCCAGACCGTAGCCAACGACAAAGTGGTTGGGGATGGAGAATCCGACGTAGTCGACCGGAAGGTCCATGCCCGGGAGGCGCCCTCCCTTCTTGTCGAGCAAGGTGCAGGTCGCCACCGAGGCGGCCCCGCGCGTCCCGAAGAGCTTGTGAAGATGGGCCAAGGTCAAGCCCGTGTCGACGATGTCCTCCGTGATCATCACGTCCTTGCCCTCGATCGAGTGGCTGAGGTCCTTGACGAGCCGCACCGTGCCGCTGGACTGCATCCCGCCCTTGTACGAAGAGACCTCCAAGAAGTCGACCTGGACGGGGATGCTCAGCGCACGCATCAGGTCGGAAAGGAAGGGAACCGAACCCTTCAGGATGCCCACCAGGGTCAGATCGCGATCTGCGTAGGCGGCGGAGATCTCGGCCCCCATCTCGGCAACGCGAGACGCAAGCACCTCAGCGTTAAACAGCGGCTCGACCCGGGAGAGATCGGGAATCATCGGCGGAACCTGTTCCAACGGTGGGCCGACACTACGGACAGTAGTTCTTATCGCCCGAAGCGATGGCCCGACACTGTTGGCTAACGCAGTAGCTCTTGTTCTTCGAGGCAATGCCCTTGCAGTCGTCATCACCACCGCACCAGCTCTTGTCCCCGGTCGCCCAGCCCTTGCACAGCGACGATTCACAGTAGCTCTTCTCCTTGGCGACCACTCCCCGGCAATCGGACGTCGTGCAGTAGCTCTTGTCCTTTGAGGCGATGCCTCGGCAGTCGCCCGAGCTGCAGTAGCTCTTGTCCATCTTCGCGATGCCCATGCAGTCGCCCTTGGACATCTTCTTGACCCAGGTGGCGCCCCAGGAACCGCCGGCAAAGCTCGGGAGAGTCACCGCAAAACCAAGCAGCAGTGTGAGGGAGCAGAGAAGGGTCAAGACAGCACGACGGCTCATGGGACCTCCGGAGAAAACGCGCCAAGCGGTTGGTGGTTTGCTGCCATCCCGCACCGACGCGGGAAGTCTGTCGAGTCTCCGGGATCTGCTGGCCGCCCGCAAGACCTTCGAAACAGCACAAGCCCGATTGGGAGGCCAAGAATGTCCCCCAGCCCTCTTCCCAAAGCCGTCCAAACGCACCATGCTTTCGATCCGAGGGAGCGAGTTTTGAGCGACGCGTCATTCACTAGCGGCGGTAACGGATCGGCAGCCGAGCAGATCTCAGCCCTCCATGGTGCCAACCGCGCCTGGATCGAAGAGCTCTACGCTTGCTGGCTCGACTCGCCTAGCTCGGTTCCCCTCAGTTGGCGGCAGCTCTTTGAACAGTGGAATGACGGCAAGCCCCTCAGCCGAACCGAAGTCCAAGGGCC
>CAZQTQ010000129.1:0-10074 GCA_964596025.1 uncultured Rickettsiales bacterium | reverse complement strand
CCATCGAGGGCCTCATCAATGCACCTGGGTGGGCCGACGACGAATAGTCCGAAGTGGCCCGAGCGGCAGCAGCCCCCCTCTGGTCAGTCGAGGTAGTCAGTCGAGGTGGACTGCGAACCGGAACGACGGCCTAAGGTGTTGCAGCTCCAGGACCCGCTGATCTGAGCCCGAGACTCCAGCGATTCCGTCCCCTGAAAGACGACAACGTCCGAGCAGCTGAGCTGACCGGAGCGGCTGACTTCGTCGACGGTTACCGAACACTGGCCGCCGCTGTCCGTGCCGATCGTCCAGAGGGCCTGGGTTGCACCCGCCTCGGTCAAAGCCAGGCTCAACACAGGAGTCGGCTGAAACTCGTCGCGGACGTAGATGCCGGGACCCTCGTAATCCTGCAATTCCAACACCAGTCCAAAGCCGTTCTCGATGCCCTGGTCGTATGCGTCGACGAGGTAGCTGAGTTCCTGGTTGTCGTAGGACCACAAGAATCGGCACGAGATCTCGCGGGTCCAGCTCGTCTCGCCGTCCCAATCAACGCTCACCGCTTGCAGCCCGGCGGGCAGCTCCTCTGGGCCGGAAATCGTCAACTGCAGGCTCCCGCCGGGCTGCATGCACGACGAGGCGAAGAGGGCGGCGGCTACCAACCCGGGAGCGATGGAAAGCCGGAACCATCCGTCGATGTGAGCCGCTGCTAGTCGGACGGAGTCGGGCATCTCTTCCCTCCGCCCCGCGGCGCGTTCCGCCGGAGGCTTGAGGCGATTATAGGTCGAGGGACTTCGCTAGACGATTGTTGTTCAGGTCCCTTTCGGGCTGCAGGGGAAGAACCCAGACCTCCAGCAGCGCCCGCGCCCAGCGACCGGGGGGAAGGTCCAGCGCCAAACTGCGCTCTATCCGCTGGCCCGGCAAGAGGGCCGGAAGCTCAAGTCGAAGGGAACTCTCGGGTCCCCGGGCACGGCCGCCCCAGCGCCGGCTGGAGAAGACACTCAGCCCAACGACAAGGGTCGTCGTCTCCACCGCTGCCCCTTCGTTAACGATCCCGAGGGAGACCCGAACGGTCCGTCCCCGCCTACGACCTTCGAGGGCATCGACTCGCAGGTCGGGCGGAGGAAGCAGTCCTTCTTCGGCCGCGATGGGGCCGTACAGCGACCAGTCGCCCGAGGCGGGGAGCCGAAACCAAGCGAGGCGGCGCAATAGGGTTCGGTGCCCCTGCCGCTCCTCGCTCTGCACCACCGCTTCCTGCACACCGTCAGCATCGCGGTCCCACAGCAGGAGATCTCCACGGAGGCTTCGTTCCTCCCTCTCCCCTCGCAGAAGAACCTCCAGCGGCTTGGCCCCACAAAGGGTGGGTACGAGCGCCCCTTTTCGGCCACCCTCGGGGTTCGAACCAACCACCCACAACCAGGTGCGGCCCGCCCCGGGCTCCCGCCAGTGAACCGCTTCGAGTCGGGCCCAGCCGGACAGTTCCGTAATGCGGGCCGGCTCCTTCGAGGCCGCGCTCCACTGGCCAAGCTCGAAGCTTCCCTCCCCCGGCCTTCGACGCAGGCCCCACGCAAGGAGGTCCCCACCGCCTTCCCGCCGGGGACCGACACGTACTCCGACCCGTTCCCAGTCACCGGACTCCGGCTCTGGCACCCCCTCGGGCAAGGGCCCCAGAAGGCCTCCCCATACCCAAGCCGGCCGAGCTGCTGCGCCACCCGCCCCCCGACTGGCGGCCCAAGGGTCGCGCACCTCCACCCAGGGAGCTCGGAGTCCGTCGACCTCGAGCAGGGAGCCGAAGCTCTCGATCCGAAGCCATCGGCCCTCCTCCAGCTCTCCGCGTACGTCGGCCAGCCGGTCGGGGCGAACCCGGAGCCGCGCACCAGCGGCATCGACAATCAGGCTGTCTCCCGGCTGCAAGCCGTCCAGCCAATCCGCATCTCCCAGGTCACCGGCCCAAGCAAGGCTCGGGCAAAAGACAAGCAGGAGGCCCAGGGCGCGAACCAGCCAGGGCCTCCCGAACGGGAGCGAAGGCCTGGCCTCCACGGCTTCCAATCCCCCGCAAAGGTCGGTAGCTTGAAATTCATGGACCCAATGCGGCTCTTGCGCTTGCTCTTCCTCGGCCTGGCCTTGGGCCTTTGGTTGACGGCGGCAGCGGGCTGTGGCCCGAAGGTTCCACCTCCACCGCCAGAGTTCAACGACCCCCAGCGCACCCCAACTGGGAGCCAGCGCCTGGAAGACCGAGTCCTTGCCACCTTGGATCTCGCGGAGATGTCCGAAGAGGAACTCGCAAGCCGCATCACAGAGGCCGCGGGCGGCCGAACGAGCCGGGGGGACCTGAACCGAACGGTTCTGGCCATGCTTCAGCGCGGCTACGGCGCCGAGACGGTCCGCCTCCTTCACCGACGAGCGCTCGCCGCAACCGACGACGAGGGCAAGGCTACCGACGCGCTCAACCTGGCGATGGGCCTCTACCAGTGGCGCAGCTGCGCCTCCATGGCCACCGAGTACCTCAGGCAGCGCCTCAACTCGGGGGCCTTCCTGGTCCGCTCGCTCTGCCTGTGGCGGGATGGGGACGAGGAGGGGGCGAGGGACAACTTCGCTGCCGCTCAGAAGATGTCCCCCCTGGACCCGCCGGTCATTGAACAAATCGCGCGCCTGATTCAGGAGCGCGGCGACCCCGGGCAACTGGAGCCGAGCCCCATCGAAGAGCACGAGACCCTCCAGATCGCGGTCCGACAGCATGGACCCCTGAGCCGACTCTTCGTTGACCACCTCGTCGGCCACACCTCGCCCCCCGGGGCCTTGGGCAGCCTCCAGTTTGGCGGCGTGTCCCTGCATGAGATCCGAGAGATCGTACGAAGCCGCTCCCGGAGCTACCGCCACTGCGACTACATCGCCAACGCCGAGGGCAAGCGGCGCCACCCTCTGAGCGGCTCGGCCACAATCGAGTTCGTCATCGACGGCACCGGGGTTCCCACCGACCTGAGCATCGTCAACAACGGCTGGGGAGATCATCCAGGCGCCATGGTCATGGACCAGTGTCTCATCCAGCAACTGAGCCGGCTGCGGTTCCCCATGCCGGCCTACGGGCGGCCGCTTCCCGCGCGCCACAAATTCGCCTACGCACCGAAGTGAGCCCGAAGGAAGGCTGAGCTGTGTCGCTCGCTAGGGACTGCCAGCCGCCATGCTCTCGACGTAGGCAAGGATCTTCCAGCTCTGTTCGTCGCTCATGGCCGCACCAAAGGCCTGCATCGACGTGCCGGGCACGCCATTCTTCAGAACCTGAAACTGGACTCCGGCCGGAATCACGCGGGCGAATTCCGGGCTCGTGAAGTCCGGCGGGGCAACGCCCAGGGCCTGAGCGGCGGGACCGTCCCCCTTGCCCGACTTGCCGTGACACTGGAAGCAGAGGCTCTGGTACTCCGCATTGCCGCTCTCGATGGCCTCAGCTTTGCCGGAGAAAGGATTGGTCTTTCCCTTGTCCTCCTCGGACAGGCCGCCGACGAAGGCCTTCATTGCATCGGACAAGACAATCGGCGGGTGGGTAGGGGCCGCGTCCGCAGCTCCCGTGGCGGCCGAGCCGTCCCCCGAACCGGCACCATCAGCGCCGTCCTTACCGGCCGCATCCTCTTCGGCGGTGGCAGGGACTGCCTCCGCAGTCCCTGAGTCCGAATCGGATCCACAAGCTCCAAACAAAAGTCCTACCGTCGCAAAAAACACTGCTTGCCAACGCCCCATAGCTGCCTCCTGTCACGTGTTGGGAAGGGCCGCCACAGAGGGTAGCAGCGCGAGGACACCCCTGGCCAATGCCAAGGCACCCGCGGTCCGGAAGGCTCGGGGCCGCAGCACCTTGAGGACGGGCCCTGGCGGGACCGCTAGACTCAAGCCATGGCCGCCGCAGGACCTAGTGAACTTGTCCCGAAGCTGCAACCCTGGCCTCAGCTTCGGGAGGAAGTCTGGAGGCCGCTGAGCGGAGGCCTCATAAACACATCCTTTGCCGTCGGTGAGCCGCCAGTCGCTGTCGTCCAGCGCCTGCATCCAATCTTTGGCCCAAAGCTCCACCTCGACATCGAGGCCGTCACCGCACACCTGGAGCGAAAGGGCCTTCTGACGCCCCGGCTCCTGCCCACCGAAGAGGGAGAGCTGTGGCACCAAGTGGACGGGCGCTGCTGGCGGGCAATGACCTGGATCGCCGGCCACAGCTACGGCCGACTGGATCGCCCAGAGCTGGCGCGCGAGGCCGGAGGTCTGGTCGCTCGCTGGCATCGGGCTACCGCAGATCTCGAACACCAATTTGCCTTTACCCGGCCCGGTGCCCACGACACAAACGCCCACATGGGCAGGCTCGAAGAGGCGGTGGACAGCTGCCGCCAGCACCGGCTCTGGGACGAGGTCGCCCCGCTGGCGGAGACGTTGATCGAGGCCTGGGGCCAGTGGCCCGGGGAGCTCGACGAGCCGCTCCGGGTCGCACACGGCGACCTAAAAGTCAGCAACGTTCGCTTCGGAGAGTGCGGCGAAGGGCTCTGCCTTGTCGATCTGGACACACTGGGCCACCTGCCTCTGAGCATCGAGCTTGGCGACGCCTGGCGCAGTTGGTGCAACCCCAGCGGCGAAGATGTGAGGAAGGCGGAATTCGACGCCAACCTCTTCGCTGCGGCAGTGAGCGGTTATGAGGAGGAGCTTCCATTAACCCCCGAGCAGCGCGAAGCCATCCCCCTCGGGATCGAGCGCATTTGCCTCGAGCTCTCGGCCCGTTTCGCTAACGACGCCCTGGCGGAAACCTACTTCGGCTGGGACCCGACGATTGCGCCGACTCGGGGGGAGCACAACCTAATCCGGGCCCAAGGGCAGGCGACCTTGGCCAGCTCTGTCCATCGTCAAAGGAGGGCGCTGATGTCCCACTTTGCGGGCTCCAGATCGGTCGTGAGTTGAAAGCCCCGTACGACTTGCCCAATATGCCGCCGATGGTGTTTTCCTCCCGTGTGCCTCCCTCTTCCTCCCGGCGAGTGGGCCCCTCCCACTGTCTGCTGGTCTGCCTGGCCCTCCTCACTGGGGTCCCCCTGGGCCTCTTCGGCTGCTCCTCTGAAGAGGAGGCTTCGGGGCCGTTCCTATGCCCCCAGCCCTGCGACCTCCATCAGATCGTCTGGACCGGAGACACCCTCCTGGGGGCGGACGGAAAACACGTCCTCAAGAAGAGGGGCCTGCACTTCCCCTTCGAGTACCTCAAGCCACTACTGGTCGCCGACTATGCGATCGGCAACGCCGAGGCTTCGATCACGAAGCGCCGCGAGAAATTCAACAAGAAGCAGCGCTGGTCTTACAACACGCCACCAGAGGTCGCCGAAGTTCTGAAATCGGTGGGCTTCACGGCGGTCAGTCTGTCGAACAACCACACCTTCGATCGCGGCCCAAAGGGGCTGGCCGACACGATGAGGTTTCTCGATCGGGCCGGTGTGGCCCACTTCGGCGCGGGGCCGAACGAAGAGGTCGCCTACCGCCCCCTCATCATCGAGACGCCCCACGGCAAGGTGGGCGTGGTCGCCCTCCAGAAGAATAACTCCGTGGGGCAGGAGGCCAAAGGCAAACGAGCGGGCACGGCCTGGCTTAGCGAATCCACCGTCAAGCGGGGGATCGAGAAAGCCCGCAAGCTCGGCGCGAAATGGGTCGTCGGCTACATCCACTGGGGCAAGAACTACACTGCGGTCCGACGGCGCCAGGAGCGGGCTGCGCAGTGGTTTGCCGACGCCGGCTACGACCTCATCATCGGCCACGGTGCACACTCTCCGCAGCGGGTTGACCGCATCGGAGACATGCCCATCCTCTACTCGCTCGGCAACTTCGCGTTCACCACCCGAGGACGCTTTGACAAGCTGAAGGTCGAGCATCTCGGCTACGGCCTGGTGGCTCGGACCTTTTTGGGGCCGAAGGGCTTTGAAGGAATCGAAGTGACCTGCATTGCGACCAACAACCTGAAGGTTCGCTACCAGGCACGACCCTGCACCGAAGAAGAGAGTGGTCCGGTCTTTGCCTCACTGGGCGAAGGCATCCAGATCGTGGACGGACTCGGTCGGATCCGGTTCTGAGCTGATGAAAGGGAAGTATCAACGTCTTGCTTTCTGCGCGGGCATAGGCGTTCTGGTCGCCGCGGGGGTCCACCTCGCGCTGAGTACCTGGGTCCGAGCCCCCCTCGGAACACGAAGCCTCGTCCCTTTCGTGCTTGCAGGTATGGCCGGGGTCCTCGCCGGGATGAGGCTCTCGCTCCGGTGGTGGCCAGCGCACCGGGAGCGCTACCGCCTAATCCGACTCTCCTTCCTCGTCGGCGGCCTGCTCGTCGTGGTCCTCCTCGGCGGCGTCCAGGCCAAGGGCCTGATGCGAGAGTTCACTCCCGTGTGGGCCGCCATCGTATCGGTGGGAGCCCTAGCCACCTGGCTCCTCGCCTTCGCCCACGAGCGGCTAGAAGGTCGGCGCATCCCGACCTACACCGCACTGATCTTCGGGCTCTGCATCGCCGCCATCACCATGCAGCAGGGCCACTACATGCACGACGCGCTGGCCGGGAAACGCGTCCGTGCCTGGAACGCCTACCACTACTACCTCGGCTCCAAGTACTTCAAAGAACTCAGCTACTTCGACCTGTATGCCGCGACACTGGCCGCCGATGATGACTGGCAAGCCAAGAAGAAGGCGACCAAGAACAAGAAGAGGCGCAAGCAGCTCAAGAGGGTCAAGGACTTCAGGAAAATCAATCGGGCCCGCGACATGCGGGACTACCGGATCAAGCCGCGGGAGAAGGTGGTCGGAGGCTTCGACCGCAGCCTCATCAGTAAGGAGCGGCTGCAGGAGCTGGGGGCCGACTCCCGGTTCTTCCGCCGCCACATGCGCATAAAGGCGCCAGGCGGCTGGACGAACACCTTCATGGACCTCGGCTACAACCCGGCACCGCCTTGGACGGTGGTCGGTACGCCGCTCGCTAACCTCGTCCCCACCGGTAGGGGCCCCTACTGGATCCTCGCCAACTCGGACTTCCCCCTCTACGTCCTGAGCTTCCTCGCCCTCTGGTGGGCCTTTGGGCTACGCCTCGCTGCCCTGACGACACTCTGGGTCAATGCCATCCAGTTCAACGAAGCCCGCTTTACCGGCGGCTTCCTTCAGTACGACTGGCTCGCATCGGTGGCCATCTGCTTTGCCTTCTTCTTCAAGGGCTGGTACCGCAGTGCAGGGGTGGCCTTGAGCTGGGGAGCCATGACCCGGGTCTTCCCCGGCTTTTTCGTCGCACCACTGATCATCCACGCAGCCATGGACTTCTTCGGGTGGGGCCGCCGCTCGGGAGAAAACCCCCCAGAGGAAACCGCGGGGAGCCTCGAGGGAACGTCGGGGAGCCTTGAGGAAACCGGGGGGAACCCAGAGGACTCCAAGGAGGGCCCGGAAGGCACGGTGCTCCCACCGCCTAGAGCCGGGATCGTGGGTCGCTACCTGCGCATTGCACGGCATCGGCGGGCCTTCCTCCAGGCCTTCTCCCTCGCCTGCCTCTTCCTCTTCGTGGGCAGCCACTTCACTGGGCGCGGCCTGCAGACCTGGCCGGAGTGGGTGGAGAAGATCGGGCGACACTCCGGCAGGCACGCCATCACCTCAAACCAGCGGATCGGAGTAGGCCGCCTCGCCCTCCACCAAGTCCGACACAAGAACTTTTGGGGCATCACCATCGGCAAGACCCGGAACATCAAGCTCGAGCGCGCCAAACCGAAGAAGAAGAAGCTGCAACTCTTCGCCTGGCTGCTCTTGTTGCCGGCCCTCGTCCGGCGGCGGGACTTCGACGGGATGGTCCTGATGCAATTCGGGGTCTTCGTGGCGGTGACTCTCAGCCGCTACTACGCCTCCACTTGGGCCCTGGTCTTCCTCCTGGGGGCAGGACTGTTCGCGCGGGGGAGCCCTCGTGCCCGCGGGGATCTGGGGCCCGAGGAAGACGCGGGAAGCCCAGTGGAGGGCCAGGATGCTTGGCAGGGGCTGCTACTCGGCAGCGTGCTGCTCATCATGGCGGCCGCCATCTACGCGGAGCCCCACAACACGCCCCGCTACTTCATGGTCAACTACACCTTCTACGGGATGGGATGCCTCATCTGCCTGAACTACATACTGCGAGACCTTCGCCACTGGTGGCGGAGGCGGGCTTCGGCGAGCTAGGACAGCCGCCGAACCTCCTGCCCGGGCAGTGAGGCCGCATCGAAACGCAAATCCCCAACCGTCCGCTCCAATCCGGGGACGATGAGGGACGGCGCGACCTCCCCCCAGGGTTCCAGCACGCTGCGGCGGCTCCGGATCCCAGGGTGGGGAACGGACAGCCCCTCCTCGAGGCACTGCCCCCGACCTAAAATGAGGACATCCAGGTCGATGATGCGGGGGCCGTTCCGTTGCGAGCGGACCCGACCCAGCGCAGCCTCCACGCCCAGACAGCGCTCCAAAAGAGCGCGCGGGCTCTCAGCCCAACGGATGCGAAGCACGCCGTTGAGGAACCAAGGCTGGCTCAGAATGCCCCAGGGGGCGGTCTCGTAGAGCGGCGAGAGCCCCTCCACGCAGCTACCGAAGTGGCCTACAGCAGCAAGGATGGCGGCTTGTCGGTCGCCGACGTTGGCGCCGAGTCCGATCCACGCCTCGCTAGCCCCAGGATGGCGCCCCACCAGGCTGCGGGGCTCAGCCCGAAGCGTGGCGCTTCCTGGCACCCTCATCAGCGCTTCTCCTCTCGATCGTCCTCCAGGCGCCGGTAGATCGTGCGCGCCGCGATCCCCAGCAGGCGGGCAGCGAGCTTCTTGTCCCCCCCGGTGTAGCGCAGGGTCTCCCGAATGGTCGCGCGCTCGATCTCCTTGAGCGGCGTCCCGATCGAAAACGACAGGGTGCGGGAGCCCCCCATCTCTTCGGGCTGCAGGTGCGGCGGCAGGTCTTCGACCGCTACCGAGTCCCCACGGCAGAGCACAACGGCGCGCTCCATGGTGTTTTCCAGCTCGCGGATGTTTCCCGGCCAGCGGTAGCGACTCAAGGCTGCCAAGGCCTCATCGGTGATCCCTTTGAGGCTCTTGCGGTTTTTCCGGGAAAAGCCATCCACAAAGTGGGCCGCTAGCAGCGGGATGTCGTCCGTGCGCTCCCGAAGGGGCGGTAAGCGGATCGGAATCACGTTCAGCCGGTAGTACAGGTCCTCCCGAAACTGCCGCTGGGCCACGGCTCGCTCGAGATCCTTGTTGGTCGCAGCGACGAGGCGAACATCGACCTCCACAGTGTCGGTGCCACCTACCCGCTCGAAGCTGCCCTCCTGCAAGACACGAAGCATCTTGACCTGCGAGGCCTGACTCATTTCGGCGACCTCGTCCAGAAACAGGGTTCCCCCATCCGCTAGCTCGAAGCGGCCGGGCTTTCGGTTGGCCGCCCCGGTAAAGGCACCCTTCTCGTAGCCAAAGAGCTCGGACTCGAAGAGGGTCTCGGGAATGGCGGCGCAATTCACCGAAATCATCGGCCCACCAGCCCGATCACTGCCTTGGTGGATGTGCCGGGCGAGGAGTTCCTTTCCGGTTCCGGACTCCCCCGTCACCAGAACGGTGGCCTCGGATTTCGCCACCTGAGTGGCGGTCTCGAGTACACGCCGCATGGGCTCCGACCGGCCCACGATGGGACCGTCTCCGCTACCCCCGCCCCCCTGCGAAGCGACCAATTCCCGCAAACGCCGGTTCTCGGCCAGAAGGGCCGCCTTTTCCAGCGCCTTGCCCACCGCCTTCAGCACCTCGTGGCGATTGAGCGGCTTGGTAATGAAGTCGTAGGCTCCCTCCTTCATCGCTTCGACCGCGATCTCAACCGTGCCATAGGCCGTCATCAGGATGACCTCGGTCTCCGGCGTCACCGTGCGGGCGGCTTTGAGGAGCTCGATTCCGTCCATTCCCGGCATCTTGAGATCGGTGAGTACCACCGACGGACCCATGGCACGCAGGGCGTCCAGCGCCTCCGGGCCGGACTGGGCCGTGGCGGCAAGGTAGCCAGCCTTGCCAAGGATCCGCTCGAGAACCTCCAGGTTGGAGGACTCGTCATCGACCACCAGGATGTGAACCCCGTCGCTCATGG
>CAZQTQ010000128.1:0-10134 GCA_964596025.1 uncultured Rickettsiales bacterium | reverse complement strand
CCCGCGTCGATGGCGACGGATGCCCAGAACCAGACGACGATGAGGATGGGCGGAAAACGCATCAAGACGGACATGACCACCAAGGTCACGCAGACCTCCAAGCTGGTGCCCTCGGTCGAGGCGGCGCCCTCGGTCGAGGAGGAACCCTCAAGCGAGGCGGAGCCCTCAAGCGAGGCGGCGCCCCCAGTCGAGGCGGCGCCCGCAGCGGAGTAGTGGGCTCCATCGGTCCAGAGGCCAATCGCCTCCAGACGGAGCAAGGGTGACCTTGAGCTTCCCGCACTTCGCCCGCCCCCCGCGGCGAGGACGAACCCTTGCCGCCTTTGGGCTGGCCCTCCTCCTCGGTGCCTGCGCCGGCAACCGAGACGACACTCGCCGCGGGTGGGATGAGGGGCCGGGAACCACCGGCAGGGGGGATGGGTCTTTCGGAGGTGGGGCGGTCGCCCGCCCTCCACCGGTTGAGCTCGCCTCCTCCACCAAGACAGAGACCCGGAAGGTCACGATCGACGGAAACGCTGTCACCCGGAAGATCACCGAGGGCGCTCTCTCCATCGATGGCTTCTACAAGGCGCAATTCAGCGCCGCCAACCTTCCTGGAGCGACCGCCGTTCCCACCTTCCGCTGGACGGTTGGCGGGATGGCTCGCGCCTGGCCTGAGGACCTCGAACCTGCGCTGCCCGTGGACGGGCGTACCTGGCTTGTGGCCTGGGTCGACCTGAATCAGGACGGTCGACTCTCTACCGGTGACCGGGTCAGTCGACCGCTCGAGCCCCTCGCAGCTGGGGACTCGGAAGCGGTCGCTTGGGCCATCGATCGGATCTTCGTCGACCCCTCGTCGAGCACGACCACTCTTGCGGGGCCCCCTTCGCGAGGGACTCCCGGAGTCCCGCAGGGCAGCCCCCCCGCCCGAGGAGGTGTTCCCCTCCGGCCCGGAGCTGGCGCGAGCGGCCCCGGCACGGACGGAGGGCAGCGCCCCAGGTCGTCCGGCGAACCCGAGGGAGGCGGAGTTGTGCGGCGGATCGGCAGCTTCTTCCGAACGATGACGGTTGGTATGCAAGGCGGTCCCGAGGGTGCCGGCAACCGGGAAGGCGAACCGGGTCTTCCGGGAGGCAATCTCCCAAGCCACGCGACCCCCGCCATCATCCATGCGGGCCCCGATATTGCGGCGGCCGGGACGGGTACGCTGGTCCTGTACGGCTTTCACTCCGCCTCCCTCAACGAGTTCGGTCTACCCGCTAAGGACGGACAGCCGGTCTGGGTCTGGATTCGGGACGATCCCGTGAACAGTTGGCCCGTCGAGCTGACCCTGCCGGTGCCTCAGCTCGACGACCTCCGGTTGGTCGCTGTCCTCGACTTGGACGGCGACCGAACCCTCGGCCCCGGCGACTACCTTGGTCTCCCCAGCGAGGCCCTCCAAGCCACTCGTGCCCAGGCGAGCCTCTCCCTTCGCGTCGATCGCCGCCTGCCGACCCGGGGTGAATCCGGCCGGGAGGGTGACGGCCCCGGAGGCACCAAGGGGTCGGGAGGGCCCTAGCGGCCCGTCGCACCGAGGGGGCCCGGGGAAGGCCAAGCGCGCACTGAGCAGAGGGGCAGTGACCGGGTGGACGTGCTGTGCCCGAATGATTGCCCTCGGTCCCCGGGCTATCATCTCGCCCATGGTGGAGGGGCGCTCAGGCGGCATCCCAAGGCTGCGTGGGGTGCTGCGCGGCGGCGTCCTCCTGCCCTTTGTCCTGCTGCCGGTTCCCTTCACAATTCAGGCACCCGACATCTGGGGTGGCTACGGACACCTCGTGCATCAGGGCTTGGCGCTGGCCGTACTCGGTGCCGTCCTGGGCGCCCTTGGGAGTGCCTTGCCCCGCGGCTTGATCAGCCGGCGGTGGGTCCAGATCCCCGGCATTGTCCTGCTCTCGCTGGTCGCCGTTCGCATCATTGGGGTGGGCTTCGGCATCCTGGGTGGTCTCTGGGTGGAGCTCCTGGGCTTGCTTGGACCGGAGGCGCCGCGTCCGCCGCAGCGCTTGGATCTGCCGGGTTTCTGGCAACCCGCCCTGCTGCTGATCGCCCTACGGCTTGGCTTTGGCAGCTTGAAGCCCGCCAGCTTTGGCCCGGTGGCACTGGCCTGCGGTGCGGCGGCGGTCTCGCTTACCGCCGCCCGCAGCGCCCTGGTCGTTCTCCCAGATGCGTCTGGCTTCTGGACCGCCGCTGCCGCCACCCTTGTCGCGGTAGGTCTGCCTTTCGGTCTCCTGCGCAGCCTCCCTGCATCGCCACGAACCGTGAGGGGCTACCCCCTCGAATCGTGGGGAGGCATGCTCCTTGGCGCATTGCTCCTACCCCCGATGCTCGCCTCGCTCCTGGTTCTGGCAGGAGGGGAGCCTGGGCCTGGAGTTGCTGCTCTCGCCGTGGTGGTCGGGGGGACTGCCGGTATGGGAATCGCCCGGGTGGCGGGCCAGGCCATCGGGCGAGAAGGCGAGTCCGAGGGGGCTCTGCTGCGGGCTGGCCAGCTCCTGGTCCTGCCGATCCTCCCCCTCTACCCTGCTGTGCTCTGGGGGATGCACCGCTCGGCCTTCTTGGTCTACGCCATCGGCCTTGGGCTCGCGGCGAGCTCCTGGAGGTTCGGCCTGCGGCCTCGGGGCGTCGGGCAGCTTCCCGTCTGGGTCGCCCTCTGGCTCGGCTTCTACCTCGCCTTCGGGCACATCACGTGGTTTCGAATGGAGACCGGCGTTCCCGAGTGCGACGCCGTCGCCGAACAGCCGGGGGCGCGGCTGCTCCTTGACCGGAGCAAAGAGGATCCGGACGCAGCACAGGGGCACCCATACGACGTCACCGCGGTCCCAGGGACCGATCTGGTCCTGGCGAGCTTCAAGCGCTGGGACGCTGCCGGCGGCTACCTGCTTGCCTTCAATCGCAACACCCCCGAGCGCCGGGCGCGCCTCCAGTTCGAACCCCGCGGTGGCCCCCTGTGGCCCGAACGGCTCGAGCCTGCGGCCGAGGGCACGGTCCTTACCCAGGTGATCGGGGTCGGGAACCATGGACTGTGGGAGGTGGCTCTTGAGGAAATTGAGGGCAGCGCCCCGGTCCTCTCGGTGCTCCGGAAGCTCCCCCTGCCTTGGGAGCCGGGCAACCCGGCCGTCGATGCGTCGCGGGACCGGGTGGTGATGACCTACGTCCCGAATCGAGGCGGCGGCAACCCACTCGCTCAGGCCTTCTCAGCTAAGGACTGGAGCTCCCTCGCGCACTCGGACTCGCGGTACCGGACGATGCAGATGTCGGACTTTATCGCCGTCGATCCGCTGAGCGGAAAGGCCTACACTGCGGCGCTCTTCGACTACGTACGCTTCGCTCTGGTGGAGTTCGATGGGCAGACGCTGCAGCGCACCCGTCACCGGGAACTCTTCGTGCCCGGGATCGGGCTTGCGGTCGACGCCAGCGCTCAGCGCATCTATGTGGCCAACCCGCTGGGCGGCAGCCTCGACGAAGTGGACCTAGTGACCTTCGAGCGGGGCCAGCGCCACCCAGTCGGGCCCTTCCCGCGCGACCTCGTCTACGACGCAGGCCGGAGACGAGTCTGGGTCGGTGCCTACGCGGACGGAGAGCTGGTCGCCTTTCGTAGCCGCGACTCGGGCCTGGCCGAGGTCGCACGACTAAAGGTAGGGCGGCTGCTGCGGGGCATTGGACTCGAGCCGGCGAGTGGCCGCGTGTACGCGGCGAGCGCCTGCGGCATTGTCGAGATCGACCCCGCCGAGGTCGTGCGATGAAGGCGCTCGTGCTCTGGGCGCTGGGCGGTGCGGGCATGGCCGCAGTCCTGGTGGTCCTCCTCGGGGGCGGAGGACCTCCTCTGGAGTTTCAGGGCACGGTCGAGGGTTTGGGCGGGGAGCGAGCCTCCCTTGTGGCTAGCCGGAACGACTGTCGGGGGCCGGGCCCAGCCGTCGTCTTGGGTCGGGGCTCCGTGGCCTCGGACGGCCGATTCACACTGCTTGTCCCGGACCCTGGACCCGGCGTGGCATGGCTCTGCGCCTGGACAGACAGCGGCCGCTGGGCACGGCTGCGCGTTCCTGCGGGCGGTGTGGCGTCAAGTGGCCCCCTGCAGGGGCTGAGCCTGAGGCTCCCAAGTGCGGCGGAACCAGGTGGAGACCCGCCATGAGGTCCGCGCTTGGGAGCGGCGTAGAGCTTCGGGACAGGCTTGTCCTGGGCGCTGCCTCGGCCGTACTTGTCGTCCTGGCCTGGCGTTCCAGCGCAGAATTCAGCGCCCACATCGCCCTTGATGCCTCGCTTCGCCAGCCACTCGGGGGCCTCTTCGGGCGGGTGCTGCTCGCCGAGCCGGTCAACGGCCTCAGCTTCCGGCCGCTGTCCGTACTCCTGGCGCGGGCCTTCGCGTTCCTGGGGGATCCCACTTCGCCCTGGCCGAATGCGCTGAAGGCGCTGCTGGTGGTTCCCTTTCTGGGAATCGCTCGCTCCTGGTGGCAGCAGCTCGAGCTCGGCCCGTCACGGGTCCCCCTGCTCTTCGTCCTTGGCGTCCCAGCGGTCCTCTTCAACGTGTGGCATCCGGGTGAGTTCGACCTGGTTGGGGCCATCTTGCTCCTGGCCGTGGACCTCAGCTTGCTGCGGGCTCGAGCGGGTTCGGCGCCGACCACCGCGGTTCCGCCGGCAGCCCTGGTGGCTGCCGTCGCAGCCCTGCTGCTCAAGGACTCCGTGGCGGTGCTGCTGCTTGTCCTGTTGGCGGTCCGAGCCCTCGAGGCTTTTCGCGTCGACCGGCACCTCGATTCGGCCCCAGCACGCCTTCTGGCTGGCATGAGCGCTGCCCTGTTCGTGTTCTTCTTGGCCCAGCCGGAGTGGGGCCGGATGGTGGGGCCCGCCTCCGCCGCAAAGGGGTCGACGGGGGTGCAGAGCGGCCCCGTGGTCGACCTCGCAGCGGTTCCGGAACGGCTCCTCGCCTCCACGAGTGTCGTCTTCGCGCAGCTGTTGGGCCTCCTTGGGGTCGCGGGAGCGCTGACTCTCGCCGCAGCCCGGCTGCCGGCCCGAGTACCGGGAGCCGTTGTCCTCGTCGGCACTGCGCTCCTCCTGCTCGGCCCCGAACCCGCCTCCTTCGAGTTCTTCGGCTGCCGCGTCTACGAGAGCCTGGATTTCGTCTGGGCCTACGGGGCGATGACCGCTGTCGTGCTCCTCCTCCTGTGTCGACGGGGTGGTCCCCGAGGCAGCTTGGCTCTGCTGGTGGTCGGAGCGGGCTTGGCCTACGTGCTCCTCCCCGCGCTCCTCCGCCTCCGCAGCGATGTCTCGACCCGTGTGTTTCTGCCTGTCCTCGTTCCGATGACTGCGCTGCTGTTCTCTTCTTGGCGGGAGCTGGCTGGCTCGACAGATCGAGCGCGAAGGGCCGCCTCCTGGCTGCTCGGGCTCGGGCTGGTCGTGCAGTCGGTGGGGGCCGCCTTCGACTTCGAGCCGCGCTATCTGGGACTCGAGTCGGTGGAGCTGGAGGCCAAGCAGCAGCTCGTACGCCGGATCGGCGCAGAGCCCACCGTGCTGCTTACCGTCAATCGCACCTGGCAGACCACCCTCGATGAACTGGACCGATTGGGGCTTCCTCCCGATCACCGGCTCCGCCGCCTGGCAGCTGTCTTCCCGGTCCCCAACCGGTCCAGTGAGCCGGGCCCGGAAGACCTCTGGGGTGCACAGGGGCTCTCACGCCGGGCCGATCTTCAGGTCATCCTCGACCACCAACAGGAGAGGATCCTGGTCCTCGACATTGGGGGTCGCAGCGGCGTGAGCCGCGCCCATCGCCATGGAATGCGTGGCCATTGGACTCGCCTCTGGGCCGATCCCTGGCCGTGGCCCCTGCCGCCTCATAGCTTCGAAGACGACCGCCTGCGTGAGGGAATGGAGGGGGAGGCTATCGAAGCCTGGGCAGGTTCGGCGGCAGAACTCGTGGAGCTCTTTGGTGTGGAGCGAACCTACCTCCTGCCCCCCACTCGGCTCTCCGGCTTCATCGAGGTGTTCCTGGGTCGGCGACCGATCCTGGAACCGTGGACGGCCCGGGCACGCTTGGTGAGTCTTTTGCCCCCGATTCGTCCACCGGCCCCGCCGCTGGCTCCGAGGCCTCCGGCGCCCCAGGCTCCGGAGGGGGACATCCCGGCACCGCCGCAAGCTCCAGCCGCTGAAGACGCAGCGGCGCCCTCGGCGGCACGCTGAGCCGGAGGCGGACTTCGCCCATGGCGGCTTCCGAACAGAAGGTCGTCGCCCGCTCGGTCCATCCGGACTCGCAGGGTGGCTGATCGGTGGGGATGACCTGGTCCTGGCTATGCAGTCCGAGCGGGGGCGCCCGACAGTCCGAAGACCACCTCAGCGTTCCCTGAACGAAGCCAGGCACCACATCCACCCGCAGCTCCACCGGCGCCTGCGGACGCAGACCTCCCCCGCGTCCGGCCGCGGCTATGCCCTCGACAAAGGCGTGGTTCAGGCCGTAGCCGAGCTCCGGTCGGTAGAGGGTCGTAGGGAATAGCCAGGCGTGTTCGGGTGAGAGTGCGGCATCTTCGGGGCGACCGAGCTCGAGCTCGAGGTTCTTCCAGCGACGCGGCGCCAAGTCGAAGGTGTAGGCAGCGAACCCCACGGTCTCCTCTTCCGCCCCGCTGCCGGGCCGTGGCTGCTTGGCCGCGATGAAGTCCTCTTCTCCCGGCGAGGTCCCGATGGGTCGAAGACCGGGCTGGAGCTCTTCCCACAGCTCAATGCGGTCCAGGGTATCGAAGCGGGTCCCCGGGAGGACGACGCGCTGGACCGGCATCGCGCTCGTCGAACTCAGCGCGACCAGGAAGCGCCGGGGGGGACCCACCGGTTCTGCCCCCGCACTTCGAAGGGGTGAAATCGGCGGGAGGGGGACCCGCCCCAGATCGATCTCGACGGGGGTCTCCTGCCCCCGCAAGCGGAGAGTCAGCAGCTGAGGGTGGGTCTGGAAGTGCATCTGGGGGTGGCGCAGGACCAGCCCCATCAGGGGATCTCGGGCAAGCAACTCGGCTTCGGGACCCATCAGCAGATCTCGGAGTTCTGGGCTTCGAAATCGAACGACCTCCCAGTCCCGTGCAGTCCCGGGCGGAGCATCCAGGAGGACGGCGTCGGCTTCGGCCATCCACTCCTTGATCAGCTCGGAACCGTCCTCAAGAACGTCGAAGGTTCCCCCAAAGGGAATCTCGAGGCTGCCCGAGAGCACGGGAACAAGGAGGGTCGATGGAATGCTCAACAGGATGATCGCGAGCCGGAGCCGGGCCTTCTGCAGTCCGGCGACGAAGAGCCCAGCCGCAATCCACGGGGCCGGGAAGAGGAGGACAAAGTACCGGGGCGCTCGGTGGCTTCCGAGCACGGGGTCCACGGCCTCTGAGCGCCAGCCGATCAAGAAGGTCAGGACCAGGAGCCCGCCGAGGATCCACAGCGCGAGTCCCCGCCAGGAGCGAGGCGCGTTCGGGCCAAACCCACGCCACACCAGCCAAGGGATGGAGATCAGGACCAGCACGAACCCGACCGGGTTGGCGCCCGGGGCCTCGGTCCGTCCCGCGACGGTCATGCCGCTCAGGGCGATCTCGCGGAACGTGATCCAGGTCTCACTGAGGCGGGCGCCGATGGGTCGCGCCAGCGCCCCACCCAGGTCGGTGTGCATCCCGAGTGTCCCCGAGAGGGCATCCGACAGGAACTCTCGAACCCCAGCCCCCTCGGTGCCGAACACCCACAGGGCCAGGGGGAGCAAGCCCAAGAGGGCGCCGACACCCAGGGCGACTAAGGACGAAAGCCGCCGGCCCCGCGCAGCGCCGAAAACGCAGGCAAGGACTAAGACCGGGCCGAGGAAGGCGTGAAAGAGGCGAACCGTCGACGAGGCGGCATAGAGCACTCCGGCCAGCAGGAGCAGCGAGCGACGCTCTCGCTCGAGGCCGAAGAGGACCGCGGCCATCACCAGTAGGACGGGGAGGGGGTCGTTGGGCAATCCGACCGCGGGCGTACTCTGCAGCAGCGGGTTCATTGCCGCGAAGAAGACGGCCAGTAAGCCGGCGAGGGGACCGCCGAGCGCTCTTCCCAAGGCCCAGGTCACGACCAGCGCACTGAGGGCGAGGAACGCGGCGATCACGCGAGGCCCGAGGAGGTCCTCCCCGATCCACTCGAACCAGAGGCCGAGAAAGCGGTGGTAGAGCGTTGTGGTGTAGGGCATCGGGAACGAGGTGCCCAGTTGCCCGGCGGACAGGCGGTCGACCACCGCGTGAATCGCCGCCTGGTCTCGCAACCACGGAAGGACCAGGCTCGGAACACGCAGGAACTCACCCAGGGCCAGGATGCCGAGCAGCCACGCATACTCCGTGCGCTGCGGCGGAACCCACTCGGCCCGCGGGACGGTCACCGACATGCCCCGGCCTCAGGGAGGCGTAGCCCGGCAAGGCCCCCGCCGGCAGAATCGGGTCCTGCGCCCTGAGAAGCAGACCGAGGAGCGGGATGCTCGCCTCCCCGAGGAGGTCGCAGCGCGGAGCGCTCCGGTCGAAGCGGGGTGGATGAGGACGGGGTTGAGCGCATCGGTCCGATAACGGCCCATTATGTCGACTCTGCTCAGTGGGCCGCCACTGGGGTGCCGTCGAACAGGCCTGTCTGTTGGGAGATCACCAGGAGGGACTGGCGAACTGTCGGTCTACTCGGGCCCTTGGGGTCATCAGTGGTGGGGGGGAGGGAGCGGCTGAACATCTATTGTTTATGAAAGCCATACAGTAGGGTCAAATAAAGATAGATTCACTTTGGAATCGATCGATCGCACATTGGATTCGGAGGCAACATGCACCGGATCAACTTCTTCTCAGCCATTCTCGTCGCGAACTTCCTGCTCCTGGGAGGTTGCTCCGACTACTCGTTCGAACATGTGGGCGGGGAATCTGAACCGCTACGGACCTTGGGGTCCTCCGAACCTGAGGCCCCCGGACCCACCGGCCCTCCCAGCCCCGGTCCGTCCCAACTCCAGCCCCACAGGCCGCCTGGTCCCGAGCCAATCGACGACTTGTCGCCCTGGGGCTCCATCGAGCCGGGAGAGTTCCCCGAAGAGTACTTCGCTGTGGTCTGGAACGACCCGAGGGGGGCTTGCCTCGACTGCTTTACCCCCACGTACTTCGCTCCCCGATACGACATCGTCGATGTCCTGGGACGGGTTCTGGTCTCCTTAGGCCTACCGTCGTGGGGGGGGATCTGGGTCGGTCACCACTCGATTGAGCCTGCGGGCCCTGGCCGCTTCCTGGCGGTGTCGACGGCCTTTGGAAACGACGAGCGTCCCTGGAAGGCATGGTTCGGAGACGGGCCCAGTGAGACGGTCGAGGTGGTCCTCGAGTGGGGCTGGGACGGCTCTGCCTACCTCCCGGTTGCAGACCGAGAGATCGAGTTCCCCGAGTGGCTGGGCAACGCCCGCGTGATGCCCGATCCCAACGACGAGGACCGCATCTATGTCCTCCCGCAGAACACCAGCATGTACGCCAATCCCCTCCTCGGCACCCTCTACTCCATCGACGTTCGCGATCCGGAGGCTCCGGTGGTCACCTGGAATCCCGAGGACATGATCGACCCCAGCTTTGTCCCCGAGTGGGGCTGGGCGCCTTGGTTCCCTTGGTACTCAGGGGCCTTCTACGACGGTGAGAAAACTGTGATCGTCCTGGGCCTGGAAGTATTTACCGAGGACGGAGACCTGCGCAGAGTACTCGTGGACTTCTCCCCCGAGCTGGGGCAGCTCGACTGGGAGCTGGACCTGACAGACCAGACGATGCAGCGGGACATCGTGGTTCGACCTCCCATGGGAGAGGTCGAGGGCCGCGCCTTGTTCCACAGCAGCACGGACCTCTGGTGCCCCGAGGCGGGCTTCTCGACCTGGGACGGGCAAGACCTCGCTCAGTTCGGGGGCAGCTCCACGTTGCTGTGCACCCGCCTGGGTCCCATGCTCGACGACCTCGGCGAGACCTTCCTCTACTACGGGGCCGACGAGGAACGGGAGTTCGAGCTCCAGGAGCGCCTTGTCGTGTCTCATCGCGGCCAAGACGTCTGGGAGCTGAACTCGTTCCAGCTCGGGCTGAACGCCGTCCCCATCGACATCCACAGCCTCGTGCGGCTCGAAGCGCCCTAGTCCGGTCCGCCTCGGCGCTCCCGGTG
>CAZQTQ010000127.1:0-10203 GCA_964596025.1 uncultured Rickettsiales bacterium | reverse complement strand
GCGAATGGCCCACTGCAGCTTCTCAACCTCCTCTTCAATCGACGATGAGACGGCTGAGTTGCCGATGTTGGCGTTGACCTTCACGCGGAAGTTGCGGCCGATGATCATCGGCTCGATCTCCGGGTGATTGATGTTGGCGGGAAGGATGGCCCGACCGCGGGCGATTTCGTCGCGGACGAAGGTGGCTTCCATGCCCTCGCGGGCAGCGACAAAGGCCATCTCTTCGGTAATCAGCCCCTTTCGCGCCAGGTGCAGTTGGCTGCGGTTGGGGCCGCCGTGCGCGATGCGGTGGTCGATCCAGGGCTTGCGCCGCTTTGCGATGCCGTCCTGGGGTTCATGACCCTGTGGGCCATCGGTCTCGTAGAGATCGAGTTGGCTACCGTCGGTCAGCGAGATGCGGGTCCGAGGTATGGCGAGTCCGCCGACTTCGATGCGTTCGCGGTGGGGGAGGGTGGGCTGTTCGTCGCTCATGGGGGAGGTCTCCGCCGGCAGGCCGTGCTGGCTGGGTCTCAGGGAAGGGGACGAGCCTAGTCGGGTCTGGTGCCAGAATCTACTGCTTCTCACCGAAGTGGACGGAGGCTGAGATACCATCCCGTTCATGACCGAAGTCGACCTGCGCTCCGACACTGTGACCCGCCCGACTCCTGCCATGCGGGAAGCGATGGCCACAGCCCCATTGGGCGACGACGTTTTTGGCGACGACCCCACTGTCATCTGCCTGCAGGAGATGTCGGCGGCTCGGCTTGGTAAGGAGGCCGCGCTCTTTGTGCCCTCTGGAACGATGGCCAACCAAGTCGCGATCCGAAGCCACACCGAGCCGGGCGACGAGATCATCGTCGAGGGGGGCTCCCACATCTTCCTCTACGAGGGGGGAGGCTTTGCGGCGCTCTCGGGGGTTTCGGCGCGCTGTGTCACGGGGGTTCGTGGACAGATGCGGCCCGAACAGGTGCGTGATGCGGTGCGGCCGCCCGGCGGCTTGAGCCACTTCCCCGAGAGCAAGCTGGTTTGCGTCGAAAACACGGCGAATAAGGGCGGTGGAACGGTCTACTCGGTCGAGGCAAGCCGGGCGATCGCCGACGAAGCACGAGCGCACGGACTTGCCGTTCACCTCGACGGGGCCCGCCTCTTCAACGCTGCCGTCGCGCTGGGGACGGAGGTGGCGGCCCTGGCGGCTCCTTTCGACTCCGTGTCCTTTTGCTTGAGCAAGGGCCTGGGCTGTCCGGTGGGCAGCCTGATCGTGGGGACGAGGAGCTTCGTGGACCGTTGCCACCGCTTCCGGAAGATGTTCGGTGGAGGCATGCGTCAGGCAGGGGTGCTTGCGGCGGCGGGGATCTATGCGCTGGACAACCACATCGAGCGCCTTGCCGATGACCACCGGCGGATTCGGGGCTTGGCCGAGGCTCTGGTGGTTTTGCCGGGCGTGGAACTGGACCTGGACGCGGTCCAGAGCAACATGGTCTACGCCGACCTCGAAGGGACGGGAAGGACGGCCGCAGAGGTCGAAGCGGCCCTGGCTGCTGCGGGGGTCTGGGTCGTTGCGGTGGGGCCCCATTCCATTCGGGCTGTGGCCCATCTAGATGTTGACGACGCCGGGATGGAACGGGCGATGACGGCCTTTCGGGCCGTTCTGGGCTGAAGGGGGTGCTTCCGCCGCCGCTGCGGCGGCTCCTTCGACACCGAGCCAGCGGGACGGTTCGAGGCTCTGCGTTGGCGGACCGGGCATGGCCACCGCAGCTTGATCCTCTGGCTGCCGCGCAGCTCCTGGGCTACGGCTCGCTCGTCGGTCCTCGGAGCCTGCGCCCGGACCTGGAAGAGGGGCTGCCCCGCTGGGAGCTGCCCGCGCCAGCTCGTCTTCCCCAGGAGCTGGCGGGCTTGGATGCCCGTGCCGATTGTCTGTGGACTCTGCTCTGTACGGCGGTGGAAGCGGCGGTTGTGGGATGCAGCAGTCCTCGGATCCCGCTGTCCGGTGGTCTGGATTCACGTGCGGTCGCGGCGGCAGCCGCCGCCTCTGCCCCGGGGGGACTCAGCGCGGGGACCTTCGGAGACCCTGACTGCGCGGATCTCAAGGTCGCGGCGGAGGTGGCTGCAGCCCTTGGCATCGAACATCGCATCGACCGCTTCGAACCGGACTGTGCCCTCTTCGAGGAGGAGCGGGTCTGGCGAGCGACGGACGGTCGGGGGGGACCGGGCGCATCACCAGGCGCTCCAACCGATGCGTCCTGGGCTCGGGAGTGCGATGTCCTGCTCTCGGGGACCTCGGGCGACGTGGTGTGGGGCCAGAGTGTGGCGCCGGGGCCTTCTCCCGATGCGCGCCTAAGGAGGGTGGGCTTGGGGCCTGCGACAGAGGCTGAGTTGCCGGTCCTGCCTCCGGCACCCGAGTGGGCGAGCGAGTCGGGAGAGAGCGCCTGGCGCAACCTCTGGACCCGGCAGCGTGCTGTGACTTGGGATGGGGTGCTGCCGCGATTGGCCTTCACCCCGGTTGCGCCCATCCCTTGGGACGAGCCCCTCTTGAGTTATTGCCTTGCGCTTGGCGGGGCCGAACGGAGGGAGCGTCGCCTCGTGCAGCGGATGCTGGAGCGGCATGCGCCGAGGGTGGCTGTCGACCGGATTCCGCTCGCGCCTCGGCGTCCGGTGCACGACTTGGACCGGGCTTTTCGGCAGGGGCCAGCCTGGCAGGCCGAGCTGGAGCGTTGGGTGGCTCCCCGGGGGCCGTCGGCCGATGCATTTGAGCGGCTTGGTATACGCCGAGAGGAGGTGGCTCGGCTGGTGACGCGGCACCGGAGCGGTCGAAGGGATCGCGCTCAATTCCTTAGCCGCTTGCGCGCTTTGTGGCGTTGGGGGCTGGAGGACTAGGTTCCGGCGGCGAGCCTCCAGAACAACGAACGGGGCGCCCAGATGGACGCCCCGCCGTTGGGAGGGAGGCGGCTGTTTAGCTCGCGCGGCGTCGTCGACGCCGGAGGCTCACGAGCGGAAGCAAGGCCAGGGCCATGGCCAGGCCGCCTTCGGGGGAGATTGGATCCCCCGATGTGGAGCAGGAGCACCCACGCTCCCACAGAATTTGACCGGGCTCGTAGGTCCGCTGGACCTTGGCGCAGCTCAGGTCACCGAATCCGCTGGGGACTGCGGCGTAGCCTTCGTCGCAGCTGCAGGTTGCGAATCCATTGACGTCGACGCAGTCGCCGTTCTCACCGCAGGTGCGGTTGATGCAGGCATCCTCGGGTCCGCTGCCTTCGGCGCGGGCCGAGCCCAGGAGGTCGAAGTCGTCCACCTGGCAGGTCACCGTCTCCGAGACCGGGGCACCGAGCCCGAGTGGCGACGAGATTGAGCGGGCCACTGTTCCCGTGGGGCACAGGCAGCCGTCGACATCGGCTTCGGTGGTCGCGCAGTAGGCGCCGACCCCGCAGTACATGTCGCCGCAAGGGATGCGCTGCTGCCACGCCGACGGTGCACAGACCTCGACAGCTGGGCGGTTGCTCAGGTCGATGGTCCGGGTCACTTCACCTGCGGAGGACGGAACGAAGGTGGGGTCCGCGAGCATCTCCCAGTTGGACATTCGGGTGTAGAGCCGGGTGAGGACGGCGTGGTTCGCGAGGGCGTTTTGGACGAAGTCCGAGGCTTCCGCGGCGTCGGCTACGGCCAGGAAGGTGTTCTGTGCGCTGTCGGAGACCGTCTGAGCGTCAGAACTCAGCTCGGTGATGAAGGCTTGGCCACCGGCCTGGTCCACCATCCACGAGGCGAGGGCGTAGTAGTTGTTTTGCCCGGTCCCTGGGTTCATCTGGACGTCGGCGGGATCGATGAGGAGGTTCTGGAAGTTGTCGGCCTCGAAGCGGCTGTCTGCGGCGATAAAGACGAGGATGCCCATCTCCGGTTCGGCTGCAACCGAGGTCAAGATGATGGGGACCATGGGGTTGTCGGCCGCAAAGGTCAGCTGGATGGGAGTGATGTCCTGGGTGCCCGCCTCTGGGGCCATCTTCATGCCGAGGAACTTGTAGCCCAGGTCGATGTAGCTCTGAACAAAGGGCTCCATCTCGGGGGTCACGAGGTAGTCGTTTTCGACCAGCCAGTCGATCAGGGCCGAGGCGTCCTCGGATGAGATGACCTCGGGATCGTAGGGGCCGACCTGCGGCAGATCCTCGACCTCTACTCCACCGTCTGCCTCCGCGCCTGCGCTGTCCGCGGTAGACAAGTTGTTGTCTTGTCCCCCTCCAAAGGGGATGGGAGGTTGGGTGCAGACCGTCGGTGGAGGGATAATCTGTGGGACTGTGACGGTGTCTAGGAGGGCGAGGCCAGAGGGAGTCGCCACGCCCAGCTCGGGGGTGTCGGGCACGGGGACTACCCAAGAGAAGCCCGAGGCGTCTCCGCCGTACCGGACCTCGACGGTGGCAGTCACTTCGCCGTTGCCATGGACCTCGAAGAGGATGCGCTCGGCGTTCTGTTCAACTGGGATCGTGTTGCAGAAGAGTCCGCCGCACGCCAAGGCGAGAGACGGTACCAGCAGGAAGGCCGCGGCCAACAGGGGGATGCGCGGGCTGAAGATTGTAGAGGGCAGGTCGGAAGGGGGGGTGAGGGTACGCATGCTTGGCCCTACTCGCAGGTTCTCTGCCAGCGGGGCGGGCAAGTGTGCGCCCGGGTAGTCGGAGGCCCGGCTCTACACCCACTGGGCGACGATCTCGGCGAGCTGCCGAGGCAAGTAGGGCTTAGCGATGTAGTCGTCCATGCCGGCCTCGAGGCAGCGCTTGCGGTCCTCGGTCATGGCGCTGGCCGTGGCCGCAATGATGCGCAGGGGGCCTCCCTCCCTGGCTAGTTTTCGAATCTCAGCCGCTGCCTCGAAGCCGTCCATCTCGGGCATTTGGCAGTCCATCAAGATCAGGTCGAACTGCCCCCCTCGGCAGGCTTCGACGGCGCGACGCCCGTTGATCGCGATCTCGACCTCGTAGCCGAGTCGCTCAAGCATTTGCACGGCGAGCGTGCGGTTGACGTCGTTGTCTTCGACGACCAGCAGTCGGGACCTGTTGGTGGCGGGGGGACCGGGATGGAAGCCGCCTCCTGAGTCGGGGAAGCGCGTCGGTGTTCCTTGGGTTGCGGTCCCGCGGGCTGGATCTTGGTGGGGAGCAAAGACGAGGCGATCGTCGCCTAGCTGGGGAATCTGGAACCAAAAGGTCGAGCCCTCGCTGGCTCCGTCGAGCAGGCCGATTTCTCCCTCCAGCAGCTCGCAGAGTTCCCGGGCGA
Organism: uncultured Rickettsiales bacterium; assembly: GCA_964596025.1. Lineage (GTDB taxonomy): Bacteria > Myxococcota_A > UBA796 > UBA9615 > UBA9615 > CAZQTQ01. The sequence goes on along the minus strand of CAZQTQ010000127.1, from coordinate 4,974 downwards.
TGGCGAGTCCTAGGCCCATGCCGCCATGTCGTCGGGTCCAAGATGCGTCGGCCTGATAGAAGGGTTCAAAGAGGCGGGTACGGGCCTCTTTGTTCATCCCGATGCCGGTGTCTTGCACCTCGAAGCGTAGGCCAGGATCGGTGCCCTGGGTGTCCTGGGTGCCCTGGGTGCCCTGGGTGCCTTGGACTTTGACGGTGATGTGTCCCTGATTGGTGTATTTGACTGCGTTGCCCAGCAGGTTGAGGAGGATCTGGCGCACCCGGTTCGGATCCGAAACAAAGTGCTCGGGAACGTCAGGACCGATCTCCCAATGCAAGTCCAGGCCTTTGGCGGCTGCCGAACGAGCCAAGAGATGAGCCGATTCCTCCACCGCTTGCCTGGGGTCGAAACAAGCCGGGTGTACCCGAAGTCGTCCTGCCTCCACCTGGCTGAGGTCCAAGGTGTCGTTCACGAGGGCCAGGAGCGCTTTGGCCGACTCGCGAACCGCCATCGAGCTGTTCCGTTGCTCGGGGTTCAGCGGGGAGTCCAGGAGCAGTTCGTTCATCCCCAAGACGCCGTTGATCGGGGTGCGCAGCTCGTGGTTCATGCGGGCGAGAAAGTCACTCTTGGCCCGGCTCGCCCGTTCCGCCTCGCGGTGGGCGACCTCCAGCTCTCGGTTGGTGGAGGTCAATACGTCGAGGGTCGTATCGGCCCGATCCACTGCTTCGAGCCGCGCTCGCTCGTAAACCCAGGCGAGTAAGCCGACAAAGGTGGTGAGGCTGGAGGCCGAAAAGAAGGACATCAGGGCTTGCTGGCGGGTGAAGTTGGTGATGCCGTTCTCCACAAAGCCCAAGTGCACCGCGAACAGGGCGAGGTGTTCAAGGACGATGACGCCTGCGAAGGCGATGGCGTGCCCGGGGCTCAGAAGAAAACCGGCCAGCAAGGGAACGAGGACGTTCCAGCTCAGGACCTCCCATGGGGCAAGGGTTGTGCCGCCGTTGGTCGTGATGAGGGCATGGAAGATGGTGCTGACGAGCATGTTGCACAGCAGCACCATGGCGGCCAGATGGAACGAGCCGGTCAGCCGCATGATGAGCGGGACGGAGAGGGTGATGAGGGAGGCAGTGACGACGCCCACACACGTCGCCGTTGGACCCTCTTGGTAGGTCCAGAGTATCGGTAGGGTGATGGCTCCAATGAGGCCGAGGGTGAGGGCCCAGCCTGTCAGCAGGTTGGCCCGCCTCCTCAGATCGGGGCCGCCCGCCCGGATCGCTTCGGGCAAGAAAAAGTCAAAGAGGTGCACCCGCGGACTCTGGGTGACTTCCTCGTCGTTCGTGGAGTCGTCTAGTTTCGGCAAGCTCGAAATTCTCCGAACTCCCTGTTTACCTCAGATATCAAACCAGCGGATGCACCAATTTGTTCTAGGCCTTCCCCCCGCCCTAGGCCTTCCCCCCGCCCCTCCTTCGGGCCGGGACCCGGGGTCGAAGCCAGACCAACAGCGCGGGCAGAAGGGTGAGGTCGGCGACCAGGGCGGTGGTGATGACGGCTCCAGCCAGGACCGCAAAGGAGCGGTTGGGCGGGAAGGAGGAGGTCATCAGTACACCGAATCCCACGAGCAAGAGCAGGGAGGTGTGGACGATGGCCCGGCCCGTCTGCTCCGTGGTGCGGACGACGGCCTCCTCGGGGGTCCGGCCCTGGCGGATCTCCTCGCAGTAGCGGGCCAGAAAGTGGATGGTGTCGTCGACTGCGATGCCCAGTCCGATGGAGAAGACCATGGCCGAAAGGGTCTCCAAGTGGCGGTCCATCCACCCCATGGTGCCGAGCACTACGAGGACCGGAAGGACGTTGGGGCCCATGGCCAAGGCGGCCAGCGGGACCGAGCGGAAGAGCAGGCAGAGGGTGAGGAAGATGAGCCCGAAGGCCCAGGCCAGGCTGGTGAGGAGGTCCCGAATCAGAGAGTCGATGCCCCCGTAGCCCACCTGTGAGGTTCCCGTGATCCGCACGTCGACGGGGAAGGGACCGTCTCCGAAGATCTCGGCCGCATTCGCCTTCATGCGTTCTTCCAGTGCGAGGTAGTTCCGGGCTCCGAGGTCAGCAGCTCGTGCGGTGAGCCGGAGGAAGCGTCCGTCGGTGCGCCAGTGGCTCCCCAAGGTGGGCGCGCCGCCGAGCTCGGCGAGAAGGAGGAGTTGGGCTGCCTCCGCCCGGCTCTCGGGGAGGGTCGAGCGCACCGAAGTGCCACCCTCTCCTCCGCGCTGAACGAAGCGGATCTCTCGGAGCAGGGTGAGTATGGAGTCGACGTTGTGGATTCCGTCTTCCTGTCGGAAGGACTCCTCGAGCTCCGCGGCTTGGGCGAGCCGCTCGGGCTCGAGCCACGCTCCTTCGGGGGCCTCGGGAGGCAGCTCCAAGAGGGTGTCGATGAAGACGATCCCCGCGAGCTTCTCCTCAAGGAGTCGGTGGGCCTCAAGAAGCTCTGCGTCCCGGGGCACGTACTCCATGATGAAGTTGTCCACCCGAGTGCGGTGGGCGCCGGAACACAGCAGGCTGGCTGTCGCCACACAGAGAAGGATGGTGGTGCGGGGCCGGGCGCACACAGCGTGGGCCAGGCGCCCAAGCAGGGGGTCGAGGAAGTTCCTGGACTCGGTCTCAGGGCCCTCCAGGTCACGAGGCTCTACCGGCAGGGGGTCCCGCTTCCACTGCACCAGGGCCCATGGCACGAAGACCATCGTCATCCCGAAGGTCAACAGCACGCCAATGGCCGCGTAGATGCCAAAGTGCCGAAGGATCTCCAGCCGAGCGGTCATAAGGGTGGCGAAGCCGACTGCGGTGGTGAACGAGGTCAAGAAGCAGGCAGCCCCCACCGAGCGGAGGGTGCGGCGGGTGGCCTCGCTGCGGCTCACTCCGGACCGCCGCTCGTGGGCGTATCGAGTCATCATGTGGATGGCGTCAGCCACGCCAATCACCAGAATGAGGGTGGCTGTGATGGTGTTGATGATGTTTACGGGCTCGCCGGTGAGCGCCATGACGGCCAGCGTCCACAGAGCACCCAAGAGCACCGAGAGCAGTGGAACCGCCACCCCGGTCCAGCGGCGGAACAGCACGAAGAGGGCCAGAGCCAGCACGACACCGGTCAAGGGCAGGAAGCGGAGCTCCTCGCGGACCATGATTCCCACGACGGCGACCCGGTAGGTGTGTGGGCCGAGGAGGTGGATGCGCAGGCCTTCTTGGGAGGACTCAACCCCATCGGCGATGGCGCGGAGTTGGGCGACCACGGGACGTACTGCGCTGAGCTTTGCGACATCGTCCTCCACCTTGATGAGGATGGCGGCTGCTTGGCCATCCTTGCTGACGAAGAGATTGCCCAAGAGGGGATGGTCTGCCGTGCGGCGGAGGAGGGTCTCCGCCTCGCTGTCGTTCCGCGGGAGTTCGGTCAGCCAGGGTTCAATGCGGACTTGTCCTACGCCGTCGCTCTGCGGGATCGGTAGGCTGAACAGCCCATCCACCCGCTCGACTTCTGCCACTTGGCTGCGGACACGCTCCTCCAGCTGCTTCAGCTGCACCCAGGTAGTAGCCCGTCGAAGGTCCGCCTCGACCAGGGCCATGATCACGTGGTCGTCCGCACCGAACTCGGCCCGGTAGTCGCGGTAGATCTGGGCTTCCTCGGAGCTGGTGTCGAACAGGGTCTGAGGAGAGAACTCGAATTGGAGTTGGGTGAGGGCGCTCAGGGCGAGGACCAGGAGCAGCAAGAAGCCCCAACCGAGCTTCGTTTGGCCTTCGACGAAGCTCGCCAGAGCGTCCCAACCAGAGGGCGCTTCAGTCGGCGGGTCGTCGGTCTGCATCAGGCCTCGGATTCTCCGGATGGGGGCCATTGCCCTCTTGGTGGACGCAGATTATAAGTCGGTGAGAGGAGGTACCGTGCCGAGCATCGAAGTCGATCGCCTGCGCAAGGTCTATGGCCGGACCGTGGCTGTGGAGGACCTCAGCTTTTCGGTTGAGGCCGGCGAGGTAGTGGGGTTCTTGGGACCAAACGGGGCCGGCAAGAGCACCACAATGAAGATGCTCTGCGGCTTCATCGGGCCGACCTCCGGCAGCGCCCGAATCGAAGGTCTAGACGTCGTCGAGGACTCCCTGGAGACCCGCCGTCGCATCGGCTACTTGCCCGAGAGCACGCCGGTCTACCGGGAGATGCTGGTTTCGGACTACTTGGACTTCATCTGCGACGCTCGCCAGCTGGACCGAGGGGCAGCCCGAACCAAGCGGATCGCCGAGATCGTCGAACTGTTGGGGCTTGAACCGGTCTTTCGTCGCCCGATCCAGCAATTGAGCAAGGGGTTCCGGCAGCGAGTTGGCCTTGGCCAGGCCTTGGTCCATGACCCTCCGATTCTGATCCTCGACGAGCCGACCTCGGGTCTGGATCCCAACCAGATCGTCGAGATTCGCGACCTGATTCGAACGATCGGGAAGACGAAGACCGTGGTGCTCTCGACCCACGTCATGCAGGAGGTCTCTGCTGTCTGCAGCCGAATCTTGATCGTCGACGCGGGCCGGATCGTGGGCTTTGGGAGCCCGGCTGAGATCGAGGCCCAGGCCGCGGGGGGAATCCGGTTCGAGGTACTCGTGCGGGGAGCGGGCGACATTGGCGCTGTCCTGGCGGGTCTTCCAGGGGTGAGAACGCTGGAGGAGGCGGCCGGGGAGGGCCCGGGCTGCCCGGGCTTTACCCTCTTTGCTGACTCGGGAGCCGATCCGCGGGAGGCTATCTTCCGCGCCGTTGCCGAGCGAGGTTGGGCGCTCCTGGAGTTGCGGCGGGAAGGGACGAGCCTCGAAGACGCTTTCCGTGCCCTCACGCAGTAGGGCCTTGGCGCCGGGCCGGAAATGACGACACCGCCTTTCGTGCACGCTCGCTTGGCCGCTATCGAGGGGGCGGGTCTGATGAGGCGGCCTCCTACGATCGAGACGCAGGATGGAGTTCATGGCCGGATCGAAGGCCGGGATGTCCTC
>CAZQTQ010000126.1:8603-10312 GCA_964596025.1 uncultured Rickettsiales bacterium | reverse complement strand
CCTTCGCCCTGCCGCTGGGGGTGGCCGCGAACTTCGTCGTCGATGGGCGTGAGCTTCTGGTTCCCATGGCTGTCGAGGAGAGCTCGGTGGTCGCAGCGGCGTCCAACATGGCCCGCCTCGTCCGGGAGACGGGGGGCTTTATTACCGAAGTACTCGAGGACCGGGTCATCGGGCAGGTGCAGATTAGGGAGGTGCCTGACGGCCCTGCTGCGCTCCAGGCGGTCGAGGACCACCGCGCCGAGGTCCTCGCCCTGGCGAACGCCCAGGACCCCATGCTGGTTCGCCTTGGGGGCGGCTGCACCGGTCTGGAGTGCCGCATTCTCCCGCCCGAGCAGACCGGTGAGGGTACGGTCCTAGTCGTTCATTTGCTGTTGGATCCGCTCGACGCCATGGGGGCAAACGCCGTGAACTCCATGTGCGAGGCGATCGCACCGTCGATTGCGCAGTGGACGGGCGGTGAGGTCGGCCTGCGCATCTTGAGTAACCTCGCCGACCGCCGGCGCTTTGCCGCCAGCTGCCGGGTGCGGGCGGCCGATCTCGAGGCGGGCGGCTGGGATGGCCGCGAAGTGGCCCGGCGGATCGCCAACGCAGCCCGCTTTGCCGTCTACGATCCTTACCGGGCCGCTACTCACAACAAGGGAATCATGAACGGGGTCGACGCCGTCGTCTTGGCCACCGGCAACGACTGGCGCGCCGTCGAGGCTGGGGTCCATGCCTTCGCTGCGCGGTCGGGGCGCTACTCCGCTCTCTCGACCTGGGTCCAAGACGCTTCGGGAGATCTGGAAGGCTCCATCGAGCTGCCCATACAGGTCGGCACCGTCGGCGGTGTGACCCGCCTGCACCCGGCGGCCCGCTTCTCTCTGCGGCTGTTGGGGGTGCAGGGGGCGCAGGATCTTGCCCGCATCCTTGTCGCTGTCGGTCTCTGTCAGAACCTTGCCGCACTGCGGGCCTTGGCCACCGAAGGGATTCAGCGGGGGCACATGCGGCTGCATGCCCGCAACCTGAGCTTGGCCCGCCAGGACGAGGACGAGGAACCGTGATGCAGGCTCGCGCATCGGCCCCGGGCAAGCTCATGCTGTTCGGGGAGTACGCGGTCCTGCAGGGCTGGCCGGCAGTGGCGATGTGCCTCGATCGGCGCATCTCCTGCGAGGCGTCTGCGACCGACGACGGCCGCCTTCGCATTGCTTCGCCAGGAGTCTTCGAGCCTCCAGTGGACCTCCCGATCGAGGTCCTGGACCACGACCGTCCGGCGGATCCGCGCCTGGCCCTGCTGTGGCCACTGCTGCGCCCCGCCCGGATCCTGCGTGGGCTTGCCCTTCGTTTTGAGGCAGAGTTCCCTCCCACCTGGGGCTTGGGCTCCAGCACCGCGTCCTCGCTTGCGGCGGGTGCAGCCCTTCACCTACTCCTTCATCCCGTAGAGGAGGTCGAGTGGACCGATGAAGAGGGGCTGTCGGCGGCCGGACAGGACCTGCTCGAGCAGGTCCTCGGGGCCCAAGAATCGGTGCAGGGGGCGGCCTCGGGTTACGATGCGGCGACCCAGATGCTCGGGGGTTGCGTGGCTTACCGGCGCTCCCCCAGTCCCCAGGCCCGGCGGCTCGCGCTTCCTGTGGCCTGTTCAGGACAGTGGCTCGTTGCTTACACCGGCACCAAGGCGCAGACGGGTGAGATGATCGGACAGGTACGGGCAGGTCATCCCCCCGAGGACCCCA
>CAZQTQ010000126.1:0-8593 GCA_964596025.1 uncultured Rickettsiales bacterium | reverse complement strand
CTGTCGCGTTGCCCCTGCATCCTGGGTTTGCGCCTCTCTGGGGCTGGCGGTGGCGATTGCCTGCTTGCTTTGGCCCGCGATCTCGAGGAGGCCAAGGCCGCCTTCCAGGCTCAAGGCTTCGAAGTCCTCCCCTTGCAACCGGAGTCCGAAGGCCTGCGCTTCGACGCCTGAGAGGCATACCCCATGTCAAGGACGCAGCGTGCTACCGCACGGGCTTGCTCGAACATCGCCCTCATCAAGTACTGGGGCAAGCGGGATGCGAGCCTGAACATCCCGCTGAACGACAGCCTCAGCATGACGCTGTCCGCCGCAGTGACGACGACCACCGTTGAGTGGGATGAGGACCTCAGCCAAGACGAGCTCTACCTGGATGGCGAGCGGGTGCTCGACGGGCGGGCGCTGCGGGTCTCCCGCTACCTCGATCGAATCCGGGAGGCCTACTACCGCTGCTCGGCCCGCGTTGTCTCCCAGAACTCCTTTCCGGCTGGGACTGGAATCGCATCTTCGGCTTCCGGCTTCGCGGCGCTTGCTGCAGCGGCAATCGCTGCTTTCGGGGAGGGCCTACCGGACGAGCGCGAGCTCAGCCGTTGGGCGCGGCGCGGTTCGGGCTCTGCGTGCCGATCAGTTTCTGGCGGCTTCGTGGAATGGTGTGGCGGCACCGGCGACGCCAATTCCTTTGGGAAGCCTTTCTGTCCTGCTGAACACTGGGACCTGCGCGACATGGTGGTGGTGGTCTCCCGCGCACCGAAGCTGATCTCCAGCAGCCAAGGCCACGAGATCGCTGCGGCCCATCCCTTCATGGAGGCTCGCCAGGCCCTCCTGCCGGGCCGGATGTTGGCCGCCAAGGGCGCGGTGGTGGGGCGGGACTTTTCTACCCTCGGCACCCTGGTCGAGCACGAGGCTCTGGAGGTGCAGGGGATCATGATGAGCGGCCAACCCGCCGCGCTCTACATGCAGCCGGAGACGGTTGCCCTCCTGCACCGAATCCGCATGTGGCGTGCCGAGGGGCTTCCGGTCTACTTCACGCTGGATGCAGGACCCAACGTGCATGTCCTCTGTCGTGGTGAGGACAGTGCGGAGGTCGGTCATCTTCTCTCGGAGGCTGCACCAGGCGCGGAGATCCTGGAGAATCGGCCTGGGCCCCCGGTGTGCGTACTCGAGGACCACCTGATCTAGCCAGCGAAGAGGAGCAGTCGCCGCGTGCAATCGAACCCTCCCGATACCGCCCCTGGGCAACGTCCCGTCGTGGCAACGGCCTGTGGGAAGCTCATCCTCTTGGGGGAACACGCCGTCGTCTATGGCGAGCCTGCGGTGGCCTTGCCCCTGCCCGGCCTGCGGTTGAGCGTGGTGCTGAGTCCCGGGGAGTCGGGCTTTGGGGGGGGCATCCTGCGGTCGGATGGAGCGGGCGGAGCCCCGCTGACGCCGTCCCAGTCCGGGCCGCATGGTCGCGGGATGATGCCGAGGATGGGGGGTGGCGACTCCCCAGGCGACCTGAGTCCGATCACCCCCATGGTCGCCCCGGCACTCCCGGTTTGGGATCGCCGCGCCGCGCCGGGTGCCTCGCCGGCCTCCGATGGGATTGAGTTGGGTGCTGCGGGGGACGAGGGGCTGGGTGCCTCCACGTCCCCCAGTGAGACATTTCGGTCGGGAGACTCCGCCCTGAGAGGGGGCACCGTCACCCTCGACATGCCTGCGGTGGGCGCTCACGACGGCACTCCACTCGTCGTCGAGGTAGGGACGGACGCTCCTGAGGGCGCCCGGGCTGGGGTCTCTCGTGCTTTGGCTGCGGTGTCCCAGGCCCTTGGCCTCGCCCTGCCCCTTCCCCTGCGGGTTGCCGTCCGTTCGGGGGGCTTGCGCTCCGGCATGGGGACATCGGCAGCCCTTGGAACCGCCTTGGCTCGTGCCCTGCTTGCCTGGTACGGCGACACCCCCGAGCCCAGCCGAGTACTCGCCGCTGCCGAAGCGGTCGAGGAGCTGTTCCACGGTCGTCCTTCCGGTATCGACCACACCGTCTCGGTTTGGGAAGCCCCGATCTGGTTCGAGAAGGGCAAGGAGCCGACGCCGCTCTCGGGCTTCCCGCAGCTGTCGCTTGTTGTCCGACCGCGAGCGAGCCGGGCTTCGACGGCGGAGATCGTCCACGGAGTCAAGGACCGGATGGCTGCCCATCCTGAGCTGGTGCGGGTTGTCGCGGATCTGGGCCGGCGTACCCGGGAGGGGCGGCAAGCCTGGGCCCGGGGAGACTGGGCTGGCCTCGCCGGGGCGATGACGGCGCAGCAGGAGGGCCTGGACCGCTTGGGCGTCGTTCACGAAGACGACCGGGCTGGCTGTGCTGCAGCCCTGGGAGCTGGCGCCCTGGCTGCAAAGATCACGGGGGCTGGCTGGGGTGGGACTCTGATCGCTTTGGTGCGACCAGGCGACGAAGAACTGGTGGTCGCAGCTTGGGGTGCGGGCAGCCAGGTGATCTTAGCCCCGGCCTAACGGCCTACCCCGATCTACGGGGGGACCCGGGATGGAAATGCTCGGGGATTCGACGCCTGTCCCTGGTTGTGCCCTAGGCGAAAGGCCTGTCCAGATGGTAAATAGCGGCCCCTAGGTCTCCAATCTCTTCAGGCCAGCTGGCCCCCGCCCGGGACGCACCATCATGTACGAACCCTCCTGCCTCCGACCCCTGCGGTACTCCTGGCTACGAAGAGTCCTTCTGGTCTTCGCCTCCTTGGCTGCTCTGAGTCTGGGCTTCGGCTGCGCCGGGACCAACGGAGGCGATGGGTCGTGCGACGGGAGCGTCGCCGTCCTCGGCTGCGGCGGCCACGATCTTTCTAGCGTCACGATTACTACCATCGCGACCTCTTCAGACGGCCTGGACGTCCCCCGGGATCTCGCCTTCAACCCCGACCGGCCCGAAGAACTGTGGGTCGTCAACCGCAGAGACGATGGAATGGTCATCATCGACAATCCGGGGGAGTCCAACCAGGACAGCGAACACATTGTCGACCCCTACGCTCTGCACTTCATGGAAGAGGTGAGCAGCATCGCGTTTGGGAAGCCCGGCCACTTCGGGACCTGTCAGGAGAGCCGCAACACCTACAACGGCCAGTTCTCAGGGGACGACTTCATGGGCCCGACGCTGTGGAGTTCGGATCGGGACATCTTCGGGACGAGCAATCAGGAGGCTGTGGACTATCTAACCAATCTCTTTGGCTTCCACACCGACTTGGGCTCTCACCTCGACATGCTTCACTCCAGCCCCAACTGCATGGGAATCGCCTGGGAGGAGGAGAATGTCTACTGGGTCTTCGACGGCTTCCACAGTTCCATCAATCGCTACGACTTCCAGTTGGATCACGGCATCGGCTGGGACGACCACAGCGACGGCATCATCGGCCGCTACGTCGAAGGCGAGGTCGAGCGGGAGGCGGATGTCCCATCTCACATGGAGTTGGACCGCGACACCGGCTTGCTCTACATCGCCGACACCGGAAACGGACGCATCGCGGTTCTCGATACGGCGGAGGGTGAAGAGGGAGCGGCTTTGGGTGGGGGGGAGCCGGGGGTCGAGCACTACGAAGTGGACGGCGGCAGCATCAGCACGCTGGTGGATGGCGATGACTTCAACCTCCGCGAGCCCTCGGGTCTGGAGCTTCACGACGGGATGATCTTCGTGTCTGACAATCGCAACGGAAACATCCTCGCGTTCTCGATGGACGGCGAACTTGTCGATTTCCTGGAACTGGGCATGGAGCGGGGCGCCCTGATGGGCATGGCATTTGACTCAGAGGGCCGCCTGTACCTGGTGGATGCCGAAGAGGATGAGGTTCTTCGTATCGAGCCCAAGGAATCCTGAGACCAGACTGCTCGATGCGGCCATAATGGCTGTTCTCCCTAGCATCGGGGGTGCCGCCGTAGTCCCCTGATGCATAGGTGGCAGGAGGCTCTTCATGGTCCGCGTTGCAGCAAACCACCTCGCCCTCCCAGTACTCGTCACCTCGGCCCTACTCCTGTTGGTTGGGGTGCCGGCTCACGCCGGTAATTTCTCTGATGACTTCGAGGACGGGAGCCTTGCACCTTGGGTCTCCAACCATGGCTCCAACACCGTAAGCAGCGGCAAGCTGAACGGGTCGAACTTTACGGTGCACGTTACGCCCTCGGCCTACGTCGACTCGGGAATGGGCTCCGCTGGTCATCGTTTCTTCTCGACGAACGTCACCGTCAATACCAACTCCGCCGGGATCCTCCTGAAGAAGAGCGGCGGGACGTACTGCGGCTTCTTCATCTACGGCGGCACCTCGATATACATCGCCTCCGATCAGGTCATTGAGACTCACGTCAGCGGCAGCGTGAGCTTCTCTTACGGAACGTCCTACCTTCTGGAGGCGGAGCTAGACGGCACTGACCTTACGGTGTGGCTCGATGGGGTGCAGAAGTGGTCCGGAACCCACTCCGACTGCAACTTCACCGGCACCGGCGAGGTCGGAACCATTCACCACAGCGGTGGCAGCTCGAGCTTTGAGGACTTCGACGTGTCCTGGGCTGAGCCGGACGGCGACGGCGACGGCTACTGCCCTGGGACCCTGTGCGAGGACAGTGGCGATACGCCGGGTGACTGCGACGACAACAACAGCAGCATCTATCCGGACGCCCCCGAGATCTGCGACGGGGCCGACAACGACTGCGACAGCAGCATCGACGAGGGCTCACTCGACACCGACGCCGACGGCATCGCCGATTGCGTCGACCCCGACGACGACAACGACGGAGACCCCGACACCACTGACTGTGATGACACCAACGCCGCCATCAACTCCAACGCAGTCGAGGTGTGTGACGGCATCGACAACGACTGCGCCGGAGGGCCTGACGACACCTTCCCTGACAGCGACAACGACGGGGTCGCCGACTGCCTGGACGAGGACGACGACAACGACGGCTCCCCCGACATTTTCGATTGCGACGACCTCAACTCCTCTGTTTATCCGGGAGCCACCGAATACTGCGACGCCACCGACTCCGACTGCGATGGCTCCTACGTGGATGACTTCGCCGACACCGATGGCGACCTGGATCCGGACTGCACTGACACCGACGACGACGGCGACGGTGACCCGGATGCGACCGACTGCGCCGATCTCGACGCCTCGATCAACGCCAGCGCCACCGAGTTGTGCGACACCATCGACTCCGACTGCGACGGCTCTCTGGCCGACGGCTTTGATGACACGGACGGCGACGACACTCCCGATTGCGTGGACACCGACGACGACAACGACGTCTACCCCGATGCGGTGGACTGTGCGCCGCTGGACGCCACCATCTACCCCAACGCCACCGAGAGCTGCGACGCCATCGACAGTGACTGCGACAACTCCCTCGTCGATGGCTTGGCCGACTTCGAGGGGGACGGGATCCCGGATTGCGTAGACGACGACGACGATGGCGACAGCTGGTTCGACTACGACGACTGTGCCGCCTTTGACTCTTCGATCTACCCCGGGGCGACCGAGCTCTGCGACGCCATCGATTCCGACTGCGACGGCTCGCTCGTCGACGACTTCGACGACTACGACGGCGACGGCGACCCCGACTGCATCGACATCGACGACGACAATGATGGCTACCAAGACTCCATAGACTGCGCGCCTGAGGAGAGCTCGATCTACCCGACGGCGACCGAGCTCTGCGACGCCTACGACAGCGACTGCGATGGCTCGCTCGTCGACGGGTTCGACGACACCGATGGCGACGGCGACCCCGACTGCATCGACACCGACGACGACGACGACGGCCTGAGCGACAGCGAAGAGGCCGCCTTGGGCTCGGATCCTCTGTCTTCCGACACCGACGGCGACGGACGGACCGACTTCGCCGAAGCCGGCGCGGACCTGGACAATCCCACCGACACCGATGGCGACGGCATCGCCAACCTGCTCGACGACGACGACGACAACGACGGCATCCTGTCCATCGACGAGCCGCCCGGCGATCCCGATGCCGACGGCCTCTCCAACGAGGTCGACACCGATTCGGACGGCGATGGCTTCACCGACGCGGAAGAAGGAGACGGTGATCCCGACCTCGACGCAACCCCCAACTACCTAGACGAGGACTCCGACGGCAACGGGCTCGACGATCCTATCGACGGCGACGGCGATGCGGACAGCGATGGCATTCCCGATTACCTGGACCTCGACGATGCGGATGGACCCGATGCTGATCCCGACGGTGACGGACTGAGCAACAGCGATGAGTCGGCTCTCGGGACCGATCCGCAGGACGCCGACAGCGATGACGACGGGCTGAGCGACAGCGACGAGTTGATTGACGGCGAGGGCCTCGACTCGGACGGAGATGGGCTCATCGATTCTCTGGACGGCGACGACGACGGCGATGGACTCGCGACCATCGACGAGGCCGAGGTGGATGTCGACGGCGACGGAGAGGCCGACACCGACATCGATGGCGACGGGGTACCCAACAACTTGGACGAGGACAGCGACGGCGACGGCCTCGACGACTCATTCGAGGGTGACGGCGACTCGGACGGGGACGGCGTGCCCGACTTTGCCGATACCGACGCCGATGGGGACGGCATCGACGACGCCACCGAGGGCGATGTCGACACCGACGGCGATGGAGCGATCGACGCCTACGACCTCGACTCCGATGGCGATGGAATGAGCGACGCCGACGAGGGCGCAGGCGACGTCGACGAAGACGGCACCCCGAACTTCCAAGACCTTGATGCCGACGGCGACGGGGCCCTGGACGCTGACGAGGGTGGAGGTGACGTTGATGAAGACGGCACCCCCAACTGGCTCGATCCCGACGACGGCGACGGCCCGACAGCTGACGGCGATGGCGACGGGCTCACCAACCAAGAAGAGGCCGATCTGGGGACCGATGCCTACGATCCGGACACCGACGACGATGGGCTCGAGGACGGTGTAGAGCACGGGACGACTGGCACCGATCCTCTCGACGCCGACACCGATGACGATGGGCTCAGCGACGGCGAGGAGGTCTTGTCGACCCGTACCGACCCGCTGGACCCCGACAGTGACGACGACGAACTGAGCGATGGCGACGAAGTGGACATGGGCACCAATCCGCTCGATGCCGACAGCGACGACGACGGCATGCCCGATGGTCTGGAGCACAGCGTAGGCGCTGATCCCCTGAACGAAGACACCGACGGCGATGGCATCTTGGATGGTCCCGATGGTACGGGCGACGATGACGAGGACGGCATCATCAACGTCCTGGACCCCACCGACGATCGTCCCGGCGAGGAGCCCCCCTCGGAGTTGGAGGTGAGCGATTCGCCCTACGACACCTTGGCTGGCGGCATTGGGGGCTGCGACTGCACCCTCTCAGGTGACCGCGGCTCTCCGGGCTCCGCCGGTGGATGGACACTGCTCTCGCTGCTGATGCTTGGGGCGACGGGACTGCGCCGCCGCCGCAGCGGGACCTAGACTCCAGCCGCTTCCAGGAGCTGCGCCCACCGGCCGCGCCGGAACCACCCCGCCATCAAGAGGCCCTTGAGGGTCGTGGTGGCGGCGATCGCAATCCAGATCCCCCCGACTCCCAGGCCTGCCGGATGGGCCAAGAGCCAGGCCAAGGGAAGACGGGCCGCCGTCAGCGGAACCGTGATCCAGAAGGCGGGCAGTGTGTCTCCGCTGCCGGCAAAGGCTCCGTGGTAGACGGTTTCCAGTGCCATGAACGGGACAACCACCGTCTGGATTCGGAGGTAGAGGACCCCAGCTTCGATGATCTGCGGGTCGTTGGTAAAGAGCGCGAGGAGGAGGGGTGCGAGAACCCAAAGCAAGACGCCGATGGGGGCGGTGATGGCGATGCTGAGTCCGGCGGCCCAGCTAGCCGCCCGCGCGGCCCTCTCTGCCGAACCGGCGCCTAGGTGCTGCCCCACCAGGGTCGCGGCGCCGACGTTGAAGGCCACACAGATCAAGTAGGCCGTCCCCTCCAAGCGATGGCCGACCCCCAAGGCCGCCATCTGGTAGGTACCAAAGGGGGTGATGATGCGTCCCAGCAGGACGTAGACGAGCGAGAAGCCCAGCCCCGAGGCGGCCACGGGCAGACCGATCTTCAGCATCAGGTGCAGGCGGTCCTTCCGAGGCCGCGTGCTGCCCAGCCGCAGGCCCCGCCTTATGAGCAGCCCTGCGCCGACCCCCGCGCCCAGGAAGCTAGCTGCGGCCGTAGCCCATGCAGCACCGGCTATGCCGAGCTCGGGGAAGGGACCTAGGCCCCAGATCAAGAGCGGGTCGAGGATGGCGTTTGCCACCAGGGCCAATGCGGTGATGTACAGGGCCGTCCGGGTGTCGCCGATGCCCCGAAACACTGCGCTGGCGACGGCGTGGACGGCGAGCGGTAGGGAGCCCAAGAGGCTGGCTCCCAAGAACTCCTGGCCCAGGCGATGCTCGTCGCTGCCGACGGCAAAGCCCAAGAGGTCGAAGTACAGGCCCCGCAGGGGGTAGAAGAGGAAGGCGAGAGCCAGACCGGTCCCCAGTGCCAGCCACAGACCCTGGGCCGTCGTTGGCCCGATGCGCTCGCGTTCCTCGGTGCCCTCGTGCCGCGCCACCAGGGT
>CAZQTQ010000125.1:0-10336 GCA_964596025.1 uncultured Rickettsiales bacterium | reverse complement strand
CCTTGGCAAGGCGGGGCGGCTGGGCTAATCAAGGCCAGCGCAGGCAGGTAGGGGGGCCGCCTTGCGACCTCCTCATCGTCCCCGAAACTGCTAGGCTCGTCTCTCGATGCTGAACTACATCCTCAAGCCGGCCAACCTCTTCACGAGCGCAAGCCTCTTCTGCGGGCTGTACTCGGTGATGGTCAGCGCGGGAGCCGAAGCCCACGAGAGCCGCTCCTTCTACATTGCGGCCCTCCTCATCGTCTTTGCCGGCATCTTCGACGGCCTCGACGGCCGGGTAGCCCGCATCACCAAGACCGAGAGCGACTTCGGCGTCCAGATGGACTCCCTCGTCGATGTCGTCTCCTTCGGCGTGGCCCCGGGCGTGCTCCTCTTCAAGTGGGGGCTCGAGGCTTACGGCCAGCTCGGTTTCATCGTCGCCTTCCTCTTCACGCTCTGCGGCGTATTCCGGCTCGCTCGCTTCAACCTCCGCTCGACCAACGACGCTGCCCCCTTCCCAGCCAAGTACACCGAGGGCCTCACCATCACCTCTGCGGGCGGAATGGTCGCCGTCCTGGTCTTGCACCACGCGAAAATTCGGGCCACTGAAGTCGACAATCACGTCTCAGTGCTTCTGCTGACCCTGCTGCTCAGCTACCTCATGATCAGCACGGTCCGCTTCCGGACCTTCCGGGAGTTTCGATTCTCGCCGCTTGCCATCACCATCATCGCCATGGTCGCTGCCAGCGCTGTCATCGTCCTGGTGCTCGCCGACATCACCCTCCTGCTGGTACTCATCGGCGGGATCTACATCAGCGCCGGCCTGTTGGAGGAGGTCCTCTTCTTCCGGTTCCGCCGGACCGAAGACGACGTCTACTACCTCAACCTCGAAGATGAGGCCGAGGCGGTAGCTGAAGAGGGCGATGAAGAGGAGGCTCCGGCCTAGGGCCCAGCCCCCGCCTCAGACCCCGCCTCCAGCGCCTCGCTTGCCCGCAGCATTCGGTCGTCCAGCCCCTCGCGCTCGGGCACAAAGCCCCAGGCGGTCTGAAATGAACGAAGCGCCGCCTTGGGCCGATCCCAACGGACATAAGCGTCGCCCAAGTGCTCCAAGAACTCAGCTCTCTTCTCGGGCTCGTTCACTCGCTCGGAAAAGAGGGGCCAAGGCCCATCGTCCGCCGTCATCAGCAGACGCGCATTGATCTCCTGGGTCGCGTAGTGAAGGTAGAGCGGCGCAGAAAACTCGATCCGGGCATTGTCGTCGGTGTTGAGTTCTGCGTCCTCGGCAAGTCGAAGAAGGCCTCCGCGATCGGTCAGAACGAAACTCAAGAGATCGTAGGGCTCCCGCACTCCGATGCGACCCAGGTCAGGGCCGATGCGGGGGTGATTGAGGAGGTCTTGGATGCGCCCCGGCCAGGGCACAAGCGGCCCTTCGCTGCCGACGAGCAGAAGGTCGGCGTCCTCTAACGTCGTGACTGCGACCGCGTAGGGGTAGACCTCGCAGAAGGTCCGAATGAGGCTCCTCAGGTCGTCCTTGCCCATGCCGTAGGTTTGAACCCACTGAACGAAGAGCCCTCCGGTGCGAAGCCGCGCCCGCCCGAGCTGCAAGAACTCCAAGGTGAAGAGGTTGGACACCCCCGTGATCCACGGGTTGCTGGGTTCGTTGATGATGACGTCGTACCGGCGCGGGTTCCGGACCAAGTGGTTGCGCGCGTCGTTGGTGATGGAGCGAACCCGAGGGTCCTCGAGCGGCCGGTAGTTGTGGGCATCGAAATAGTGGGAGGCCTCGACAACGGCAGGCTCGATCTCCAGCACGTCCATCTTGCGCAGACCCTCGTGAAGCGTAACCGACCCGGCGGTGATTCCCGAGGCGAGGCCGACCACAAGGACATCCTCCATCTTGGGACGAAAGACCGCAGGAAGGTGGGCGAGCAGAATTTGGGTGCGGAGATCGTCCGTCGTGCTCGCGTCGACTTTGCCGTTGTTGGCGAGCCAGATGTTGTCCGAGCCCAGACTGCGGGCCACCGTCACCACACTCGTTGCACCCTCGGCGTAGTAAAGGACCTCGTAGTCGCTGAGGGCGTAGTTGCGCACCGCTTCGTGACTGAACTCGCTGAGATCGCTGACATATTGGTACATCCCCGCGCTCATCAAGAGAGGGTCCCAGGCCGGACGCAAGAGGACGATTGCGGCGGCGCTTCCCGCCAAGAGGGCCTGCTGCACCCGGCGGCGGCGACTAGCAAGAGAGCGGATCTCCAGTACGGCAGCGGCCGCGACAAGGCAGAGGACGCAGGTCGCGAGGACGGCCTTCTGAATCCCCATCAACGGTACGAGAAAGAAGCCGGTCCCCAGGGCCCCTAGCACCGCCCCCAGGGTATTCGAGGCAAGCAACCGAGCCACCTCACGCCCGACCCGCTCCGGACGATCACTGGTCCAGCCGACGGCGAGGGGGAGAGCCATTCCCAAGGCGAGGGAAGCGGGCGTCATCACCCCAACTGCGAGGAATCCTTGGACGGCGAACACCAGGGAGTCGTGACCGCCCACCAGGGAGTAGAGGTCCACGTAGAAGAAGGGGAAGAGCGGAAACAGGGCAAGCCCCAGGGCAGCCCAAAGTGCGGCGACACAGAGGGCAAGGCCCAGGATGCGCAGGGGACGTGCTCCGGGCCGATCCAGCGACCAGGACGCCAGCAGGCCCCCTCCGGCGGTTCCCAGGAGAAAGGCCACCAGCATGAGCGAAAACGCGTAGACCGATGAGCCGAGGATCAAGGTCAAGAAGCGGGTCCAGGCAACCTCCCAGGCCAAAGCGCAGGCTCCGGAGACGGCGAGAATCCAGGGGAGGGACCGGCGCTGGCGACCGCGGAGATCGGCCCGCTGGTCTGGATCGTCCGGCAATTCGCGCAGGAGCCGCTCGTCGGACCGCTCCGCTCGATCGTCGACGGGCAGTGCGGTATGGGCCCAGCGTAGACCCCAAAGACCAGCGATTACCCCGATGGCACCGTTGGTGGCGGCAGCCGCGAGTTCGGTCGTTCGGAGACCCAGCATCGGCAGGAGGACGAAGCCCGTCGCCCAAGTTCCAAACACCGCACCCGCAGTGTTCACCCCGTAGAGTAATCCGGTGCGACTGCCGACCCGACTCAGCTGACCGGCTGCGAATCGAACGAGGACGGGGAAGGTCGCCCCCATGGCAAGGGTTGGCGGCAAGAGCAGAAGCCCGAGCAAGACGGAGTGCTGGGCGCGGACCTGCCACTGGGCGACAGCGCCACCTCCTGGAGCTACGTACCACCCCGTCAGTAGGTCGAGCAGGTGGGGGAAGCACAACGCAAAGAGGCCGAGGAAGATCTCCAAGGCCCCGTAGAGAATGAGGAGGTACCGCCCTCGATCTGCGAGCCGGCCCCCCAACAGGCTTCCCCCGGCCAGGCCCAACATGAAGGTGCCAAGCACGAGAGAGACGGCCATCTGGGTCCCGCCAAAGACGAGCGCCAAGCGGCGCATCCAGAGGATCTCGTAGAGAAGGCCCGTCGCCCCCGACCCGAAGAAGAGGACGAGAAGAAGCGGGAGCCGCAGCTCAGGGAGGCGGTCTTTCCGCGAGGCCGTCACGACCGCGCGCGGAGCTAGCTCCGACGTCGGAGTAGGGCGCCGAGCGGCAAACCCAGCACGAGGAGCACGAGCGCCGAGGGCAAGGTCGAGCCCGTGATGGAGCAGCCCTCCTCACAGCCTCCGCCGAGTACGCGGTTTTCGTAGGGGACGTCGAGTCCGTCGTCCGTACCCCCCGCCACCGAGCTGTCGTCGTCGTCACCGGCAGCCGAATCGTCGTCGCCCGTGTCGTCGTCGTCACCCGTATCGTCGTCGTCACTCGTGTCGTCGTCGTCGTCGCCCGCGTCGTCGTCGTCGCCCGCGTCGTCATCGTCTCCGACGTCGTCGTCATCGCCCGCCGAGCTGTCGTCGTCGCCAGCGGCGGAGTCGTCGTCGCCAGCGGCGGAGTCGTCGTCGCCCAGCGAGCTGTCGTCGTCGTCGCCCGCCGAGCTGTCGTCGTCGTCGCCCGCCGAGCTGTCGTCGTCGTCGCCAGCGGCGGAGTCGTCGTCGCCCGCCGAGCTGTCGTCGTCACCGGTGTCCTCTTCATTCCAGTCCCAGGCCCAGACGGGTCCCGTGCCCACCGCCAGGAACAGCAGGGCAAAAACTGCGGCGAGACGCTTCATTCCTTGCTCTCCTCAGGGGCTTGTAGCTCTTCGCTGGGCGGCGCTGCCTCGTCTGAGGCTCCGGCCTCGCCAGCCTCTTCAGCCGGGGGGGGCTCGGAGGACTCCTCGGTCTCAGCCTCGGCCCCACCCGCACCGGCATCCGGCTCCTCCGCGCTCTCTTCGGCTTCCTCGGTCGCTTCGCCGGCACCCTCGGTTGCTTCGCCGGCACCCTCGCCGTCCGTCGCACCCTCGGCTGCCTCTCCGGTTTCCTCAGCTGCCTCTTCGGCGCCAGCAGCCTCCTCCCCAGCTTCCTCGGCCGCTTCTTCCGCCGCCGGCGAATCGGTGAGGGCCTCCGACTTCGTCACCTCGGGGCATCCATCGGCACCCTCGCCCGGCGCATCTTCGGCCGCATCGGGGCAGGCATCGTTTGTATCGAGGATGTCATCGCCGTCGTTGTCGAGGTCGGGGCAGCCATCCTCGTCTTCAAAGGAGTCCAGATCCTCCGGATCCTCGGGGCACTCATCCTTCCCATCGAGGACTTGGTCCCCATCGCTATCCTTCTTCGAAGGCGAGGTCACCCGCACACCGGCAAAGGCCCGCAGGCGGGGCGCCCCCAGTCCAACGATTCCAGACCCCGCACCGAGCTCCAGGGAAACACCCTCCGATGGGCTCAGCCCGATGGACGCCGACCACTCCGCCGTAGCCTGGTTGGATGCGCCCATGTAGCTGACGGTCCCCCAAACCTCTGAGCGAATCGACACCGAGCGCATGGGATTGACCGAAACGCCCGCCTTCCAAGCCATGCCGACCTGGCGCGCGAACTCGCCGTAGCTCAGCTCGGGACGCAGGTGGAGCGGTGTGAAGTTGGCCAAGACCCGGAAGCGCTTGAGCCGGAGTTCCGCCAGCAGGTCCACGCTCAGAGTCACCCCAGCGTCGCCGAAGTAGCGATCTTCGTGGCCGGTCGGGAAGGAGACGGGGATCTGAACCCCCAACCCGAAGGTCTTCTTGGCCGGGTCGACGATGCGCAGCTTCGGCACGAGGACGATGTCCCCGAATGCCCCCTCGTCCTCGGCCTGCACCGGGAAGTCGCCACCGGACGGGTCGCTACCCCAGACAATGACCGGCGCCACAGGCACGTGGAGACCGATGTCGGCCGGACCAAAGCCAAAGGCACCGTGCAGGTCCATGCCAACAATCGACTGGATGATGGCTCCCCACTCCTCCAGATCACCCGAGCTGTTGTCGTAGAGCACGAAGGGGCGATCAGCAACGTAGAAGGTGAGACCACCTCCACCCTGGAGAAGGTCCAAGGTCGAGGGACTGGAAACTACCGACAGACCGGTACCGTCCGAGTCGTAGCGGACGTGGTTGTGGTTGAACTGCATCGAGGTGTGATCATCGCCGCCGTGAGCGAAGACCTCACCCGCCGGCAGCATCACCACCATCAGCCCAACGCAAACCGCGAGAGCCCATACCGCTCGATCGAGGGTCCAGCCCGTCATCGCCATCTTCGCTCCTTGGCCCACAAGCCGGACTATCGGCGCGCGGGACAGCGGAAGTTACCACGGGCCAGGGATGTCCGCAGGGCACCGCGACGAGCTGAGACTGGTACACTCCCGGCCTCCCCGCAACCCTTTGGCGCGATGACCCCCGAGCAGCGGCATGACTGGAAAATCGAGCGCTTGGAGCAGCGCTGCGCGAAGGGGGACTCATCCCCTTCGGTGCACCTCGACCTGGCAGAAGCGCTGTTCCAAAAGGGCTATTACTTCGGGCAGGGCGAGAGCTGGTACCACAAGGCCCGCGAGTACGCCGAAGGGGTGGTCGGCGAGCATGGCCGAAACTCCCGGGCCCTGAACCTCCTCGCCAACGCTTGCTACGGCCTCGGCGACCTCGACGCAGCCGAGTCGTACTACCTTCAAGCCATCGAAGCCGATCCTGGCGATTCCCTGGCCCACGTCGGTCTCGGCAATTTGCACAAGCACAAGGGCAACCACGGCCGAGCCGTCGACGCCTTCACCCACGCAACAGAACTCGATCCCGACCTCTGGCAGGCCCACTACAACCTCGGGGGAGCGCTCTACCTCCAAGCTCGAGACCAGGACTTCAAGGAGAAGCCTGAAGTGGAATCGGTGATGCACCGAGCCATCTACCACCTCGTCGTCGCCCTGCGGTTGCGTCCCTTTGAGTCCTTTGTCGGCAACATCTACAAGGACCTAGGTGAGCTCTTTCTCCACACCAGGCAGTACAAGTACGCCCGCCGCTTCTTCAACCGACTCGTCAAGCACCCAGAATACGGTGCTGTAGCCCACTACTACCTGGGCCTGACCCACTTCTCCATGGGGCGCTACATCCACGCCATTCACCACTACCGGGAGTTCCTGAGCCAGGAGCCTCAATCCGCCCTCGCCTACGCGAAGATCGGGCTCGCTCAGCTCGAACTGGGGGAGTGGGTCCGGGCGCGGGAAGCCTGCACCCGAGCCCTCGATCTCGAACCGATGAATATTCTCGCCCGCTTCTCGTTGGGCTGCATCGACCTAGACCAGCGCTTGTACACCGAGGCAGAAGACCGCTTTCACTCCATCCTCGAGGACGACCCAAATTACTTTCCGGCCTATGTCGAGCTGGTAAAGACCCACTTCGTCCGCGGCGACCTCGGCTGGCACTTTGGCGAGCTCCAGTCCGAGATCCAGAGGTTTGATGCAGACGAGAGCTTCGACGGAGGCCGGCAGTACTACAAGGGCAGCCGCGGACGCATTCGGCGCCGAATCGACGTACTCCTGGCCCAAGTCCAGGAGGTCGGTATTGACGCCTTCTCCACATTGGCCGAGATTCTGGAGACGGTCATCACCGACTCCCTGCGCTTCCAGATATGGGAGCAGCTCTACGAGTTGAGCCGCAAACACCGAGTCGACGCCGTCCTCGACCAGCTCGAGGAGCCCGACACCCACTTTGGACGCAAGCTGGGGCGTACAGTCTTGATGCTGAGCCAGCACCTCCCAGAAGAAGCGATCACCGACGCCTTCCACGTCCCCGAGGAAAGCGTGAAACAGCGGGCGCAGAACGACAAGCCGAGAGGAGAGGACCTCACGGCCTACATGGGTGCCATTGAGAGCGTTCGTGAAGAGGTGCGCGACTACCAGGCCCACCTGCTCCTGGCCCTGGCAGTCAAGGGCACGACAACGGCCGAGGACTTCCTCGTCGACCACCTCAACTCCGACGACCGAGAGCTGATGGCTTCGGCCGCGATCGCCCTGCTCTTCTACGGTTCGACCGAAGCGGTGCGTTTCCTCCGTGCCGAAGCCGAGTCCTTAGAGGAGCCCCACCGCGAGCGGCTCCGGGAGCTGGTCGAGCTGGGGATCAGTCGCAGCGAGCAGGCGGAGAAGGTCATCGAACTAGATGACATCCGCCGGGAACGACCCCCGCGACCTCCTAGGCGACCCGGACGGGAGCGATGCACCCTCTGCAGTCGGGACAGGGACGAAGTCGACCGCCTGATGAGCGGCAACCGCGTCTACCTCTGCAACCTCTGTGTGTCCTACATCCACCAACACCGAACCGACACGCTGGTGCCTGACCAAGAAGACCACATCTGCTCGTTTTGCAACGCGACCATTTTTGAGGTGGCCCGCATGCACGAGGCCAAGAACCTCTTGCTGTGCGGCCGCTGCTTGGACACCTGTGTAGATCTGCTGGCGCGAGAAGAGGTGGACCGTTTCCTGCGCACCTTCACCTAAGCCAGCCCCCGCGCCCAAGCGCCAATCGCCAATCGCCTTCTAGGGCCCACAGACCTCGGCCGCTGTCTCCTCCCAACCCGGACCAAGCACGGGATGCGGCAGCATCCTCAGGTAGGACCGGCAGTCGAAGTTGGGGCTGTTGGCCTTGTCGTGGCACCCCTCGCAGGTCTTCGAGGTGACGGGCGAGCCTGCGGGAGGCCGAAAGCCCGGATGGGCTGCCTTGAGCGCGTGCAGCTCCATTGGGCCGTGGCAGGCCTCGCACTGAACGTTCAGGAGAGTCCGGTCCGCCGCCGGATCGACGAAGCCACCCACCTGACCGAAGCCTGTCGTATGGCAGGGCAAGCAGTCCGGATTGCGCGTCTCCCCCCGTTCGCGGAGGTGAAGCCAGGCCTGAGCATGAGGAGAACGGGCCCAGCTGGCAAGCAGAGGAGCGTGGCAGTCGATGCATTGGTCCTGGCTGCCGAAGGGCTGCTCTATGGCTGCTCCTCCCGCAGGCTCGGCAACCAACACCTTGAGCTGTGCCATGCGATCCTCCTGATGGCTCGCGATGGCCGCCTCGATCTTGGGGTCGGGGACCAGGCCCTCCCGAATGGTCCAGCGTCCAGCAACAGCGAGGTGCCCACGGGTTTTGGCGCCTCGCAGCGGACCCAGCGCCTTGCGCCGGCTCGCCTTCGCCGACGCCATGGCCCCCCGCAAGCTCTCGGGATCGCGACTGCGATCGATGCGTGGCTGGCCGTCCATTCCGGGGGGAAGCGCAGTGCCCCCTTCTGGGGCCCCTTCAGCCTCGGCCAGGCTCAGGTCGCTCCGCCGAAGGAGGTAGAGCTCCTCCATCGCGACCACCCTCCGCAAGCTGCTCTCCAGCTCCGATGGCGAATGGAGCCCCCGGCCGGCCGGACCCGAGAACAGCACATCCAGACGCCGAAAGGCCCGGCCCAGCGGTTCCGAACGCAGCTGAAAGAGCCCGTCGTCCCAATGATCACCCCGGTCACGATCCCGCTCGGGCGCCACCAACAAGACGTCAACGTCCAGGCCCTGGCTCAACCAGCGCTTTCGTTCGCGAAGATCGGCATCGGTAAACGCCACGACAAGGTCAATACTGCCCTCCTCCGCCGCCTCCCGAAGCTCTCGATTCACCGCCTTCACCGCGTCCATGAGGGGAAGCTGGGTGCGAAGGCCCTCCTTCTCAGGGCTGCGAACGAGTCCCAAGACCAGAACGCGGCGGTCGCCGACTCGATGTTCCCACCGCGTCCGCAGTGTTGAAGTACCGCTCCCAGCAGCGACGTTTGTGGCGACAACCGGCAACCCTTGCCCCTGCGCCAGACGGAGCAGGTCCGGCAGGGGGACGACCTCGAAGTCCGCCTGACCCGGGAAAAAGGCCGCTGGCCCGCACTGTGCGATGAACTCCAGCAGCGCGCGTCCCCGCTGCCGATCCACCCCCCGGATGGTCTCGATGCCGATGGCAGCCCGACTCAGCGCCGTAGGCCCCTCGACCACCAGGGCGCCGGAAAAGAGGAAGCGCAGGTCCTGCACAAAGGCAGCACGGCGGGCCAGACCTCCCGTCGGCGACCCGGGGCAGCCGCAAGCGTTCATCTCGGCACGGTTGTCCTGGATGTAGAAGAGCCGGAACCAGGGAGCGATGCTTGCGCTGTCCTTCGGGTCCGGCAGCTGCCAGTCCAGGGGGTCCAGAGCAGGTGCAGCGGCTGGATCACTGGGAGGCGGTGAGGGCGGGCTCAGGTCGACAACGGGCGAGGGCAGGTCGCTCTGCTTGCCCCTCCTGCTGCTCGCTTCGTCCGCCCCACCGCCCGCGCAGCCTACGGCCAGAAGGGAGCCCGCCACCAAGAGCCCAGCGGCCAGGGCCACGAGACTCGCGGTCGAAAATCGAACAGAAAGCAGAACGGAGTCCGGGGCTGAGGGCGGACCCATGGAAATGGAAGTTGCCCTTGGTGGTTGCCGAAGTCTCATTCTAACGTACGCGGCGGATGGGACTGAAAACACCTCGGAGCCCAGCATGATCCGACCCTCTTGCACCCTTTTCGCAGCGTTCTTCCTTCTGCTCCTTCTCGCCCCCTCGGCTCAGGCGATTTCGGGTGGAAGTGCTGCGATCGGCGGCCCCGGGGCACGGCCATCGCGCGTGGCTCAGCCCACCGTCCAGAAACGCCTCACCCAAGGCCCCGCTTGGCAGGACTTCCTCGCCCGCCGCGGCGCGGCCTGGACCGCCCGATGGGACGAAGGGACCGGCACCCCGATTCGCTTCTCCGGCCAAGGCTGGGAAATCGAGGCCGAGCGGCTGGCCCAGGATCGCGACGCCTGGGCCCTCGGCCTCGCGATCCTCGCCGAAGAGCAGGCGCTGCTGGGAGGCAGCGCTTTGCCGCTCTCGGATCTCGAGCCTTGGGCCCTCGACCGGCGCGACGGCATAACAACCCTAAGTTTCCAGCAGCGCTATGCCGGCTT
>CAZQTQ010000124.1:0-10454 GCA_964596025.1 uncultured Rickettsiales bacterium | reverse complement strand
AGCACACCAGGCTTTGGCGTCTACTGCCTGACTCCCTGGGAGGTTCAGGTTCTGCGCGACGACGGCGAACTGCGTCCGATTGACGATCCGGAGGAGCGGGCGCGTTGGGACTTCCTCATTGAGGAACACCGGGACTACCTACGAAGCCTGAGCCACCGGGGACACGGAGCCGGGCGGACTGCGATGCCGCTCGGCCCCTGCGGACTCTGCGCCCTTCCCGCCCTCATGGACATCGGCATCGACAGCGGAAAGATCGTCGGACGAGAAGCCAGTCTCTACCGCAAGCTGCGTTCGGTACAGAGTGTGCGCTACGTCCGGGACAGCTACCGGGAGACGGCCGATGCCCAGGAGGCCAAAGTCAGGGCGATCGACCTGCGGGGCGATCCGCGGGGCTGCTCGGACGGATTTAGCTGCTACTACCGGAGCGAGCGTGACCGAGATCTGATCCCGTTGGGCCCCCGGGCGCGCGGTCCCAAGCGGGGCCAGGTGGGGCCTAAGTGAGCTCCCAAACCCCTCCCCCGCCCCGCTTTCTACCCGACGGGGTGAGAACCGAGGGCGAGCGCCCCTGGGACACCCAGGTCTCCGAGCGGACCCACATCCCCTGGCGCCGAGTCTTTCACTACCTCCTGCCCTACTGGAAGGCCGAAGCCATCCTGCTTGTCGCAATGGCCATTGGCATCGCGCTGAGCCTCGCTTACCCCCTGCTGCTTCGCGAGATGGTCGACGACGTCTTCTCCGGTCGCCACACGGAGCGCCTCCTGCCCCTTACCGGGCTCATTCTCGCCGCCACCTTCCTCGGCACCCTCCTGTCGGCAGCTGCAGGCTGGTTGCAGACCTGGGTGACAGCCCGGGTCCTGGTCGACCTTCGGATGGAGGGCCTCCGCCACCTCCAGGCGCTGGGTCCTCTCTACTTCGCTCGCAGGCGGCTCGGCGATCTCATGTCCCGCATGGGCGGAGACCTGGCGGAACTTCAGCAGGTCGCCACCGGGACGCTGATCAACGTCATCGGTTCAGTCATCACGCTGGTGGCAGTCCTCTCGGCCCTGACGGTTCTCCAGCCCTCCCTTCTGTTGATCGCGGCCGCTTTTCTTCCAGTGGCGGCGGTTCTCCTCGTACTCCTCCGGCCCATCATCCGCCGCCTGTCCCTGCGCATTCGGGAACGCAATGCTGACCTCAGCCACCACCTCTTAGAGACCTTGACCGGCCTCCGAACGGTTCGAGCTCACGGATTGGGCGAACAGGAGGCCGAGCGTTTCCAGTCCCACAACGAGCACTTGATCCACTCGGTCCTGCTTCTGAGACTCTGGAACTCGGGCACGGCAGGATCCTTCCAGCTGCTGGTCACGACCAACTTGTTGGCGGTGGTGGTCGTGGGGGTCTACTACCTGCAGAGCGGAACAATGACGGCTGGAGACCTCTTGGCTTTCGTCTTGTTCCAACAGCGGCTCTACGGTCCGTTGCAGGGCCTGGCTGGCACCTACGTCAACCTGCAACGGGCAGCTGCCTCCATCGCCCGGGTCTTTGAGTTGCTGGATGCGCCGGGCGGGGTTGAAGCTCCCGCGGTACCGCTGACCCCCGAGGAGCTGTTGGGCAAGGTGGAATTTCGGAACGTCCGCTTCGCCTACGGTGCGGGGCCTGCGGTCCTGGAGGAGGTCTCCTTCTCGGTTGAGCCGGGGCAAACCGTCGCCGTAGTGGGGCCCTCTGGGGTCGGCAAGAGCACGCTCTTGGACTTGCTCTTCCGCTTTGTCGATCCGCAAGAGGGGCTGGTGCTTCTCGACGGAGTCGACCTCCGGGACCTGAATATTGACGCAGTCCTGCCCTTCGTGGCCTTGGTCAGCCAACAGCCCCACCTGTTCGAGGGGAGCCTACGAGACAACCTCCGGTGGTTGAGGCCCGAAGCAGAGGACGAAGCGATGTTGGGCCTCATCGCAAAACTCGGGCTTGCCGACTGGCTGAGATCACTGCCCCAGGGGCTCGATGCCCCCCTGGGTGACCGCGGGATCCGACTCAGCGAGGGCCAGCGGCAGCGAGTGGGGCTTTGTCGGGCCTTGCTGCGGGAGCCGGTCCTATTGGTCCTGGACGAGGTCACCTCCGCCCTAGACTGGGAGACCGACCGACTGGTCGCCGCCGCGCTCGAAGAGCGGCGCACGGCTGGCGGCACAACACTCATCGTGACCCACCGCCTGCAGTTGGCCGCCGCCGCGGACTCGGTCGTCGTTCTCCACGACGGGCGGGTGGTCGAGCGCGGAACACATGCCGAGTTGGTGAAGCAGGATGGCCTGTACCGCAGGCTGTGGAGGATTCAGAGGGGAGAGGAGACGGCCTAATGGGGTGCGGTCGCGTAGCCCTAATCGACAGCGGAGTCGCCGCCGAGCATCCGCACCTAGCCGGGGCATCGCTGGAGGGATTTTCCCTGTGCTTTGGTGCAAAGGGAGTGCAGCGGGGAACCGACTTCTCTGATTGCACCGGGCATGGAACCGCCATCGCTGCTGCGCTCTACCGATCGGTGCCTTCTGCGACGATCGTCGCGGTCCGGGTCCTTGATTCGGAGCTACGAACGACAACTTCAGCCCTGGTTGCGGCCATCGAAGCGGCAGTGCTGGAGGGCTGCGTCGTACTCAACCTCAGCCTCGGCTCGCAGGCCGAAGAAGCCCGGGACAAGCTCGAGGCCGCGGTGGCGACAGCGACCGAGGCCGGGGCCATCTGCGTCGCAGCAGCCCATCCCCGGGGGTCGGTTCTGTGGCCTGCTGACCTGCCCGGGGTACTCTCAGCCCAAGCCCACCGAAGCTGCCCTGTTGGAGCCTACTTCCACCTGCCGGGCGATCTCCCACGCTTCCTCTGCCACGGTTTCCCCCGCCCCATCGAAGGTCGCCGCCCCACCGATAACTTCTTTGGGCCTTCTTTTGCCGCTATTCAGTTGACGGCTCGGGTGCTGCGACTGCAGGCCGAGCTGCCCCTTATTGGATTCAACGATGTTGTCGCTCGTCTGCGCCTAGACAGTTCGGGCCCCTGGCAGGATGCTTGACCCATGACCCCTCCTTCACCTAATCAAGGTTCATGAGCCAACAAGCCGACACCCCCACCCTGATCGACGCGGAAGAAGCTCTGGAGTCGGGGGACATCGAGACCGCGCTAGTCATCGCTGAGGGCCTCCTGGACGGCGACCCGGACAACCCAGAGGTCCTCTTTGTGGCTGCCGACTGCCTCTTGGACCTCCAGGAACCCGGAGAGGCGCTCCATCTCTTGGACCGAGCCATAAAACAGGCTCCAGACGAGGGCGTTTTAGTCCACAGTCGGGGCATCGCCCTCTTCGAGCAGTGCCGCTTTGACCAGGCTGAAGCCGAATTCAAGAAAGCGATGGCCCTTGAGACGGGACTGGGGGAACCACGCTTTTACCTAGGGATTCTCGCGGAACGCCGAGGAGAGACGGAGGTCGCGGCAGGTCACTTCCAAGACGCCGTGGACCGGGAACCCGAGAGCCTCGTCCTCCCGCGAGCTTGGACGGCAGGCGAGATCCGGAAGGGTTTTGACGAGATCGTCGAAGAGATGCCCGATCCCTTCGGGCTCTACCTCGCCAGCCTCAGCCTGCAGATCGAAGACCTGCCCACCGACAAGGACTTAGCGGCGTCGACGGATCCCATCTCTCCGTTGGTGCATTGCATTTTTGACGGCAAGGGTCCGGGCGAAGTGTCCGGAGACGACCCCGACGAGTGGCTGATCGAGCGGCCCGAGTTGGTGCGGATGTTCCGACTGAACCTCGGGAAGAGCGCTCAGGACGAGTTTGAGCTTCACCGGGAGATGCTAGAGGCCGTCCTCTGGGAGGTCATGGATTTCCTCGGCCTCGAAGATCGGCACCTCGCCCGCCTCGGCATCCTCGAGGATGAGGACGACGAGGTGCTCCACCCGGTGGGCGAAGCCTAGAGGCACCTCGAGCTGCTGACGGGGCCTTGTGGCGACGTCGGCTCCCTCCCCTACGCGGGCTGGATGACGACGTTCAGCTGGTAGTACCGGTTGCCCCCCCCAGCCGCAGGATCGACTTCTTCGACACAGAGGTTCCAAACTCCTGAAGTCAAGGGCTCCAGCTTGAAGAGGTTGTTTTCGCCGTGATCCCAAGTGGCGGTGGCCGCGGCCTGCGGATCGGTAACGCCGATCTGATCTGGGTCATAGAGGCTCAGCTTCGGGTTGGTCTCTTCGCCGTGACCTGTATCGGCAAAGCTAGCCCAAAGGAAGGCATCGCCGCCGGGAGAGAACATCCAACAGTCTACGTCTCCGGCGCTGCCGATTCGGCCCCAGCGCGTAGCGGAACCTGGGTCTTCGTCCCCTCCCTGGCCGATGCCCAAGGCGGTCGACTCTACGAAGGTGTTATTGGGTTCAATCTCGGCCGTGAAACCACGAGGATCTTTGGGGTTTCCCTCGTCGTCGAGAGGCTGGGGATCCGTCTTGGCACCGTGCAAGACGTACCAGTGGTCGTAGCTGCCGCCCCCTTGGCTGTCCTCGACGTCGAGGTAGTAGGTCCCGGTCTCCAGGACCGGGATCCAGGCGTAGGGGTCGTCCCAGTTCATCCCCTCGTAGCTTCGGATGGGGGTGATTCCATCGGGAAGGTAGACCGTGACCTTGGTCGTCCCCTGTCCCCCGTGCCCCGGGAAGCCGTAGAGCCGCAGGATGTCCTTTTCGTTGACGTCGATGGAGACCCAGTCGTGGTCTCCCTCAGCCTCGAAGAAGCCGCCTAGGTTGTAATTGGTTCCAAAGTCGGTGATGGGCCAGGGACTGGCCGAACCCGCCTCGTCGTTGGGCTCACTGGCGACTACTGGGCCGTCCTCGGTGGCTCCCATCTGGTCGATGAACAGGCTGTAGCCCAAGTCGGACACGGTCTTTGGCACAGTCGCGGGATTGTTGGCCCAAGTGCTGCGGTCCTGAATGCTGATGTAGTAGGTGCCGTCTTCCGGCACCCCAGTGAAGAGCCGTGAGTTGGGAACCACACTAGAGAGGCGCTCGAAGTCGTCGTTGACGGCGATCTCCGTTCCCTCACTGTCGTAGTAGATGAGGACGGTGTCCAACGAATCGTCGTTGTCCGCCGTCGCCCGGAACCAAGCCATCTCGCCTCGGGTTCCCTGGAAGCGGAACCAGTCCTCGTCATTGGCTGGAGCGATGTACAGGTCGACACTCTCGCCGTACTCCAGCAACTGCGCCTCGTCCATCGAGTTGTTGCGATCTCCGTAGACGCAGAGACTCTCCTCGCAGATCTCGAGGCCCTCAGTGAAGAGGCAATCGGTGTCTTCATTGCAGGCATCGGCGCCTCCGCCTCCCCCACCGGGCGGAGCGATCGGCGGGCCGTCGTCGTCGTCTCCAGAGGCTTGGCATGCAACCAGCGAGAGAGTCAGCCCCAGGATCAGAGACAATCGGGGGCCGATCACGACGCACAGCTTTGGATGCATGGATTCCTCCTTCAGGCCAAGTATGGCCCTTACTCCCACTCGATCGTACCTGGCGGCTTGCTCGATATGTCGTAAACCACCCGGTTGATCCCCCGCACTTCGTTGATGATTCGGTTGGAGCAGCGAGCAAGCACGTCGCGCGGCATGTCGAACCAGTCGGCGGTCATTCCATCGGTCGCGGTGACGGCCCGTAGAGCACAGACCCGCTCGTAGGTTCGTTCGTCGCCCATAACCCCTACCGTCTTTACGGGGAGCAAGACCGCAAAGGCCTGCCAGATGGCGTCGTAGAGGCCTGCAGCACGGATTTCCTCGAGGAAAATCCGGTCCGCCTGCCGCAGGATCTCGCAGTGATCGTGGGTAACTTCACCGAGTACCCGAATTGCGAGCCCTGGTCCGGGAAACGGGTGGCGACCGAGCCGGCTGCGCGGGATCCCTAGCTCACCTCCCAGAACGCGAACTTCGTCCTTGAAGAGCTCCCGCAGGGGCTCGAGCAGCTTCATCTCCATGCGCTCGGGAAGCCCGCCGACGTTGTGGTGGCTCTTGATCGTGGCCGAAGGCCCGCCCGTAGCCGACACGCTCTCGATCACGTCTGGGTACAGCGTTCCCTGAGCGAGAAACTTCGCCCCATTGACGTCCTTGGCCGCGTCCTCGAAGACCTCGACGAAGACCCGACCGATGGTCTTTCGCTTGTCCTCGGGGTCAGTCTGACCCGCAAGCGCGGTGAGGAAGCGCTCGGCAGCATCGACGTGCACAAAGTGGATCCCGAAGAAGTCGGAGAAGAACTCGCAGACTTCTTCCGCCTCCTTCCAGCGCAGCAAGCCGTTGTCGACAAAGATGCACGTCGCCTGATTGCCGATCGCTTGGGCCAACAAGCCCGCAACTACGGTCGAGTCCACTCCGCCGCTCAGGCCCAGAATGACTCGCTCGGACCCCACGACCTCGCGGATGCGGGCCACCTCGGTCGCGACAAAAGACTCCATGGTCCAGTTCGGACTGCAACCGCAGACATCGACCACGAAGTTGCGGAGCATCGTCCCGCCGTCGACGCTGTGCACCACCTCGGGGTGAAACTGCACTCCAAAGAGGCGGTCGTCGGCGGAGGCGATGGCACAAACCGGAGAGTTCCCGCTCCGAGCTACCGCCTCGAAGCCCTCGGGAACCCGAAGCACCTTGTCCCCGTGACTCATCCACACCTGCGTCCGCTCGGACGACAAGCCGGCAAAGAGACGCGAAGGCCGGGAGACCTCGAGCTCTGCATGCCCAAACTCCCGCTGACCCGCAGCCGCAACCTCACCGCCCAAGAGCTGAGTCATCAGCTGCATGCCGTAGCAAATACCCAGGACAGGCAGGCCCAACTGGAAGATCTCGGGACTGATCTGCGGCGCCCCTTCGGCATAGACCGAAGCGGGGCCGCCGGAGAGAACAATCCCCTTGATGTGGTCCATCTCTTCGGGCCGTGGCGGCTCTGTGAAGGGCCGAATCTCGCAGTAGACCCGGCACTCACGGATCCGTCGGGCGATCAGCTGGGTCGTCTGCGAACCGAAGTCCAGAATGAGGATGGATTCCCTGCGCGCCACCGGAAGCCCTCCTCCCAGCCTGAGCTGGGGGATGAAGTGTCTCCCCGGAATCCTGCCAGGATTGAGACCCAGGGGCCCCTAGAGAGCCCCGCTGGGACAGGGCTCGGGACCAGCGTCCACCGGTGAGGGCGTCAAGGGTAGCGTCGAGTTCATCGACCCGCAATTGCCGCTCGGTTGCCAGTCCGACGGACTCACTGATCTGCAGTGCAGCCTCGGCTAGGAGGCGGCGGCGATCGAAATAGGCCATGGAAGCCTGGGCCAAGAGCGCCTGCCGGAGCTCCACCTGGGCTCGCTGCTCTCGCTGCGCTTGCGCGAGGGCAGGACCAGCGGCGAGCTCGGCCAGGTCCCACTCCAACCACAGGCCGAGCCGATAGTCGGCGTCTTCGACGCGATCATCCTGGAGGTCCAGAGTGTCGAAGGACCGGCGAGCACCCCGATCGTAGGTTCCCCGCAGCCGAACCAGAGGCAGGGCTCCGCGCAGCCGTGCCTGGCGAACCAAGACCCCGCGTCCAACGTCGCGGAGTCCAGCGGATTCCAGCGTCCAGGTCTGGACTTGGGCGACACTGGGCGCAGACGTATGGCCCTCGTATTGAACGAAGTGGCCCTCAGGAGCTACATACCGCTCGTGGCCAGGCGCTCGCTGCCCGCCCCCCGATTCGTGGGGCGAGGCGCCCGCCCAGGTGGTGTCGGCTGCTCCGACGAATGCCAGTAGGACTCCTCCGAAGAGGCGTCCCACCCAGCGATTGGTACGAATCGATTGCATTGTGCATCCCCGCACGCCGAGGTCCCAGAGGATCTGCTCAGCTTGTTTGACAGGCTCAAGGCCCTCACGTATTTAGCGCCCCACAGCACCTGATCGTGCTGCTCAGCAAGAAAATTAATGTGGATCGTTGGGAGCCATGCCACTCCGGCAGAGGCCTTCCCCGCAACAGATGGAGAGACGACAAAATGGACAATTTGGTGTTTGCAGCACCGGCCGCCGGCGTACTCGCCCTCCTCTTCGCCTTTTGGAAGGCCTCCTGGGTCAAGAAGCAAGATGCAGGCACAGAGCTTATGCAGGAGATTGCCGGCTCCATCCAGGAAGGCGCGATGGCCTTCCTCGCACGGGAGTACAAGGTCCTTGCCGTCTTCGTAACCGTGGTCGCGGTCCTCTTGATATTCGCAAACCCGGATAGCGCTACGCAGAGCCCGCTTATTGCTCTGTCCTTTGTTTGCGGCGCCCTCGCCTCTGGCCTGGCCGGTTACTTCGGCATGAAGGTCGCGACCAACGCCAATGTCCGCACAACGGCGGCTGCCCGCAACAGCCTGCCCGAGGCCCTGAACGTCGCCTTTGCCGGCGGTTCGGTCATGGGCATGTGCGTGGTTGGCCTCGCCGCCATCGGCTTGGGGGGGCTCTTCGCCCTCTACAGCGAAATGGACGGCTGGTCCCTGGCCAAGGTCCTCTCCGTAGTCACCGGCTTCTCCATGGGCGCTTCCTCCATCGCGCTCTTCGCCCGGGTGGGCGGCGGCATCTACACCAAGGCCGCCGATGTCGGCGCAGACTTGGTGGGCAAGGTCGAGGCTGGCCTGCCCGAGGACGACCCGCGCAACCCCGCCGTCATCGCCGACAACGTGGGTGACAACGTGGGCGACGTGGCCGGCATGGGCGCTGACCTCTTTGAGTCCTATGTCGGAGCCATCGTGGGAGCCATGGTCCTGAGCCTCGGCTACGCAGCAGTCTCCACCACCGGGGACATGGGTCCGGTGATCTTGCCCCTGTTGATCGCGGCAGGAGGCATCATCTGCTCCATCCTCGGCACCTTCGTGGTTCGGACCAAGGAGGGCGGCAACCCCCAGCACGCCCTCGACGCAGGCGCGTTCGGAGCGGCCGGTGTCATGGCAGTCGTCACCTTCGCCCTGGCGAAGTGGCAATGGCCTGAGGCAGGAACAGCGATCTCGAGCGCTGCGGGTGCACGCAACGTGACGGCAATGGACGTCGGCTTCGCCACCGTGGCCGGTCTGGCAGTGGGCGTGGCCATCGGTCTCATCACCTCCTACTACTGCTCGATGGGCAAGAAGCCGGTCAACAGCATCGCTAGCCAGAGCAAGACGGGCGTCGCAACCAACATCATCGCCGGCCTTGGTGTCGGAATGCAGAGCACTGCAGTGCCGATCCTCTTGATTGCCGTGGGCATCGTGGTCGCCAACCACTTCGCCGGCCTCTACGGTGTGGCCATCGCAGCTCTGGGAATGCTGAGCACGACGGGCATTCAGCTCGCCGTTGACGCCTACGGCCCGATCGCCGACAACGCCGGGGGCATCGCAGAGATGAGCGCCCAAGAGGCCATCGTCCGCCAGCGAACCGACACCCTGGACGCCGTAGGCAACACCACCGCCGCCATTGGCAAGGGCTTTGCCATCGGTTCTGCGGCGATGACGGCCTTGGCCCTGTTCGCCGCCTTCCAGGAGGTCGCGGGCGTCGACCAAATCGACCTCAGTCAACCCATGGTGATGGCGGGCCTGTTTGTCGGTGGAATGCTCCCCTACCTCTTCTCGTCCATGGCAATGGCCGCAGTCGGCGAAGCCGCGATGGAAATGATCGAGGAGGTGCGGCGGCAGTTCCGGGAGATCGAAGGTCTGCTCGACGGCAAGGCCAAGCCGGACACCAAGCGTTGTGTCGACATCTCCACCTCGGCCGCACTCAAGCGAATGATGCTGCCCGGCGCCATGGCGGTGATTACCCCCGTCGTCGTTGGTTTGCTGTTCGGCGCTGAGACACTGGCTGGACTGCTTGCCGGCGTGACCGTCTCTGGCGTGGTCTTGGCCATTTTCATGTCCAACGCAGGCGGAGCCTGGGACAACGCGAAGAAGTCCTTTGAGGGCGGCTTCACGCTCCCTGACGGCACGGTGTTGGAGAAAGGTGGGGATGCCTACCACGCCGCGGTAGTCGGCGACACGGTGGGCGATCCCTTCAAGGACACGGCGGGGCCCTCGCTCAACATCCTCGTGAAGTTGATGTGTGTGGTGTCGTTGGTCATCGCTCCCATGTTGGCGGGCTAGGACCGGACCCCAAACGCACAGGGCCAGGAAGCCCCCGGTTTCGGTAGCGAGGGCTCCTCTCCGGTTCCAGATCCAATCCATGGCTCGGAGCAAAGCAAGTCCTGGGCCAGGGTGGTTTTTTTGGGGGTCAGTGGGGCTAAGTACCCATTTGGGCCCCGACAACTAGTCTGGCGGGGCTGTCCGAAGGGGTCTCGCGGCGTCTGGTCCCGTCCGGCTCCGTCCCACCCCGTCTACCGTCGTCTACGCACTGCTACGATCAGACCATGGTCGAGATCTACCGAGAACTGCTGACCCTCCTGGAAGCCGACGAGGTCGGCGCCCTGTGCACGGTCATCCACTCGGCCGGCTCTTCGCCGCAGAAGATCGGCAGCAAGATGCTGGTTCGGAGCGATGGCTCCATCGC
>CAZQTQ010000123.1:0-10481 GCA_964596025.1 uncultured Rickettsiales bacterium | reverse complement strand
GGTAGAGGCAGTGCACCTAGGGCCGAACTACCTCCGCCCGCGGCTCTACGCGACCCGCCCCAGCGGCGACGTAGTCGAACGGTTGGCCCACCGCCGCGAGGCAGGCCACTGGGAGGTCGACACGGGGCCAGGAACCGGAGCCGGCACCTGGCTCATGGAGCTTGTGGCGGACGGACCGCGCGGCCCGGAGGTCTTGGCCCTGTGGCCTATTGAGGTGCAAGGAAAGAAGCGCTTGCCGGCGGCGGCAGACCCGGCGGCCGCCTGGGTCGTGGGGGCCGGCCCGGGCCCGCGACGCAGCCCCACCAAGGCCGACGTCGAGCTTGCCGAGGACCACCTGTGGGACCTAATCAACCAGACTCGCGAGAGCCGAGGTCTCGTCTCACTCCGGCGAACAACCGCCCTGACCCGGGCCGCCCGCACCCACGCCGGGGATCTGGGCCGAGGCGAGACATTCGGCCACGAGACTTCCTCCGGTTCGGTCAAAGAGCGCTTGGAGGGAGAGGGTGTAACCGTACTGCGAGCCACCGAGAACGCTGCCGTGGCTGCGAGCGTGGCCCAGGTGCACGCCGCGCTGATGGGAAGCCCCGCCCACCGCAGCAATCTCCTCGACCCAGAGGTCTCGACCGGGGGCGTCGGGGTGGTCCTCAGGCGCGACCGACGTGGGCGCTGGTCAGCCGTCGTCTCGGAGGTCTTCGCCGCCCTGCTGCCCGAGGGCTCGGCTGGGAAGTGGCGCGAAGCGATCCTCAACCGCCTCAACGACCGAAGACACGCAGCCGACATCCAACTTCTGCGGCGCCGGGAACGCCTGGACGAGGTCGCAGAGGAAGCCTGCGTCGAGATCCTCGCCCGCGGAACGACCGAGTTCAGCCCGGAGCAGCGCAGGGCCATCGCGGACCGTGCACGCTTCCACTTTCTCAACGTCCGCCATGTCGGCGTCGACCTGTTGATCACTCCAGACCCGCTGGCCGTAGACCGCCTCCCCCACGGCATCGACCCGTCCTATTCCGAGCTGGGCATTGGCTTACATCGCCTCGATCAGCCCTTAGGTGAGCATCCAGCCGGTTCGCTGGTGATCACTCTCGTCTTCATCGAGCGCTAAGCCCGCATGCTAGGATCGGGGTGAAACCGGGCCCTGCCGTGCCCGGGTCCGGCCCATGGGCGGCCCGCCTCATCGGCTGGCCAAGGAGGGTAGCCCGATCCCGAGCCCCGAAGTTGACGGGTCTACGACCCCCAAGGACAGCACCCGAATCGAGATTCAGGACCACCACCTGATTCGCGAACTCACCGGGGAACACCACCGCAACCTTCGCAGCATGGAGCAGGCCTTGGGGGTTGGCATCTCCGTACGAGGAAACCGCATCACGCTGCAGGGCAGCGCCGAGAAGCGGGCGCAGGCAGAGGGCCTCATCGAGCAACTTTCGGCCCTACTGCAGCGGGGGCTTCCGCTCAGTCCCGAGGACATCCACCACGCGACGACGGTGGTAGCAAGTGGCTACGACGGGCCACTCGACGACTTCCTGCTGGACACCGTCCTGGTCAACACGCGCAAGAAGCCGGTCACCCCACGGTCGCCCAACCAAAAGCGCTACATCGAGGCAATCCGAAACCACGACGTCGTCTTCGGCTTGGGGCCGGCGGGCACCGGCAAGACCTACCTTGCAGTTGCTATGGCCGTCAGCGCGCTTCAGGCCGGAGACGTACGCCGCATCATCCTCACCCGCCCAGCCGTCGAGGCGGGTGAGAAGCTGGGCTTCCTCCCGGGCGACTTGGCCGAAAAGGTCAACCCCTATCTCCGTCCCCTCTACGATGCCCTCCACGACATGATGCCCACCGCCAAGTG
This sequence comes from uncultured Rickettsiales bacterium, assembly GCA_964596025.1. GTDB lineage: Bacteria > Myxococcota_A > UBA796 > UBA9615 > UBA9615 > CAZQTQ01. Next base: position 8,641 of record CAZQTQ010000123.1, on the reverse strand, counting down.
CTCAAAGATGATGGAGAATCGCACCATAGAGGTGGCACCTTTGGCCTTCATGCGAGGTCGGACTTTGAACCGCGCCTTCGTCATCTTGGACGAGGCCCAAAACACCACGCCTGAGCAGATGAAGATGTTCCTGACCCGCCTGGGAAATGGCAGCAAGATGGTGGTAACTGGAGATGTGACCCAGGTCGACTTGCCGGCCGGCAGGTCCTCAGGCCTTCAGGTCGTGCGCCGCATCCTGAGCGGCAACGCCGACATTCCCTTTGTCTACTTCGACCGCATCGATGTCGTCCGGCACCCACTTGTCCAGCAGATCATCAAGGCGTACGAACGGTTAGATGAAGAGCGGCTGGGTCGTCAGCCCAAGAACAAGACGGAGCAGCCCGACCGTGGCTAGGACCAAACGACCTCAGCGAGGCAAGCGACCGCTCCCCGACCTCACGAACGGGCGCACCCGGTTCGCGGCCCTGAGGGCTCAAGCCCCCCGGTTTCTCTTGGGACTGGGCACCGCCGCCATCCTCGCCGCCCTTGGGGTCGACTGGGGGACTCAGGCCTCCTACACCGGCATCGAGGTCGGGGAGATCGCAAAGACCGACATCCGCATCCCCACCTCGATCGAGGTCGTAGACGAGGCCCTCACCGAAGAGCAGCGCCAGCAGGCCATGCAACAGACCCTCATCGTCTTCGAGCACGATGTCCTGCTTGCCCGCGAGGCCGAGGCCCGCCTCAACCAAGCCTTCTCGGAGATACGGCAGGAGCTTCGAGGCGCGGAACAGGCGAGGGTTGATCCCGCAGCGAGCGATCCACAAAAGGGCGAGGAAGCCGAGGGCGGCAAGCGGCCCCGAAAACCCCCTCCAGACACCGAGGCCGCCCCCGTTGTGCCACTGGCCAAGCACTTGGATGCCTTCCAAGCCACTTTGCGGGTCAGCCTCCGCGATACCGACTTGGCGAGCCTGCAGGTGGAAGGGTTCACTGAAGACCTGCAGCGGGACATCTCAACCCTGTGCCGCACCGCAATGCAGGACTTTGTTGTTCTGTCCCGCGACGATCTCCCGCCCACAGGGCCCCTCCTCGTGGTGGAGCGTGAAGGGCAGCGCCAGAAAGAGTTTCGCGTCGACAAGCTGGGCGCAATCCGCGACCTCAAGGAGGCACGACGCCTCATCGCGCAGGTTGCGAAGGAGGACTTCGGAGACCGACCGGCCCACATCCGCGAGGCCATGGTCTACCTAGCCGGCGAGCTCTTCACCCCCAATCTCCGGTTCGAAGCCTCTGAGACCTCAGTTCGCCGGCAGCTCGCAGCCAGCGCCGTGCAACCGGTGATTCGGCACTACCAGCCGGGACAGATCCTGCTCCGCTCGGGCGATGAAGTGGATGTCTGGACCTTGGAGGTCCTAGAAGCACTGCGCGCCGGGGCCAGCGCCTACAACCCCCTACAGCATTACCTCGCGCTCTCCTGCCTGCTGTTCTTCTTCCTGGTGGTCGTTGAGCGCTTCGGGGTGCACTTCATCTCGAAGTTTGGCCGGGAGCTGCCCGATCTCTTCGCCCAAGCCTCCCTACTCATTCTAGTCGCCGCCGTCTCCGCGCTCCTGGGCGTAGTGGCCAACGGCCTGGCCACAGCTGTGCCCTCCATTCCGCCCTCGGCGTACGCCTACGCCGTACCGGTTGCAACCGGCGGCATCATGGTCCGAACCCTCATCAACTCCGAGACAACCGTCCTCTGGGCCCTGATCGCGGCCCCGGTCTGTGCCATGACCTTGGACGGCGGCCTGCTCTTGGTCCTCTTCTACTTCGTCTCTGCCCTCAGTGCGGCTGGAGGCGTGGGTTTTGCGTCGGAGCGGGGCCGGCTGCTGCGCGCGGGCTTCGTGGCGGCGCTAGTCAACGCCGCTGTCGTCATCGCCGCTGACCTCGTGCTGGCAACCGGGCTTCCGAATCCGAACTGGATGGGGGCGGAGAGCGTCACTGGATCGCTGTACCACGTCGTCTTTGCCGTGCTGGGCGGTCTGATTTCCGGCGTGCTGGCCGTGGGCCTCGTCCCCCTCTTCGAGAACCTGGGTTTCCTCACCGACAGTCGCCTGCTCGAGCTGGCAAGCCTCAACCACCCGGTCCTGCGCGAGATGATCGTCAAAGCGCCGGGCACCTACCACCACAGCATGGTGGTCGGCTCGCTCGCCGAAGCCGCAGCCAAGGCCATTCACGCCAATAGCCTGCTGGTCCGCGTCGGCGCTTACTTCCACGACATCGGCAAGCTGATGAAACCGCTCTACTTCATCGAGAATCAGCGGGAGGGGAACAACCCCCACGATCGACTGACCCCATCCATGTCCGCGCTGATCATCGTGAGTCACGTCAAGGAAGGCATCGAGCTCGGCCGCCAGCACGGTCTGCCCGAGCCCCTGATCGACATGATCCCCCAGCACCACGGAACCTCTGTCGTCGCCTTCTTCCACAACAAGGCGGTGCAGCAGGCCGATCCCGAAAAAGGTGAGGTGAACGAGGAGGACTACCGCTACCCAGGACCCAAGCCGCAGACCAAAGAGGCCGCCATCATGATGCTCGCCGACGGCGTGGAGGCGGCAACTCGCTCCCTGACCAACCACAGCCCGGGGGCTATCCGGGCACGGGTCCAAAAGATCGTGAACAAGGTCGTCGGCGCCGGCCAACTGGAAGAGTGTCCTCTCACCCTGAAGGACCTCCATACCGTGTCAGAGACCTTCGTCGAGGTCTTGCTGGGAATCCACCACCACCGCATCGAGTACCCGGCCCCGCCGGTGCCGGGCGAGGGGCGAAGTCGGGGCGTTCCGGCCGGGTCGATCACCTTGGAGCTGCCGGACATGACGCCGAATCCAGACGGCATCCACCCGTTGACACGTGCCGAGCAGATCGGTCCCGACGCCACGCCACCGCCCGAACCAGCCAGCCCGCACGTAGATGGAAGCAGCACACCCGAGGCCCCCCCGCCCAAACGCGATGTTCACTGAGCACCGCGCCGACTTCGCAGTCGAAGCAGAAGGTTGGGAGCTGGAACCCGCTGTCTTGAGTCAGCTTCAGGAGGAGGCACAGGCGCTCTTGGAGGCCGCAGCGGCTCGGCCCGAGGGCCTGAACAGAGGCTCCAAGCTCTGCCTCAGCGTTCTCCTCTGCGACGACGCCGCGATTCGGCCTCTGAACGCACGGTGGCGCGACGCTGACCAGGCTACCGACGTCCTCGCCTTCCCCTTGGACGAGCCCGGCCTTCTGGGAGACGTCGTCATCTCGGTCGAGACCGCCGCAAAAAGAATCGATGGCGACCGATGGCTCCTGGAAGATGAGCTGCTCTTCTTACTCATTCACGGCCTCCTGCATCTTCTCGGTCACGACCACCACGAGGAGGGGGAGCGGCGGCAGATGGAGGCCGCAGAGCAGGCCCTCTGGACGGCCCTGGGACGGACCGGTACCTTGAGGACCTGAACGCTCACGGGAGACCCCCATGCTGGACGAGCTAAAGCAGCAACTAGACGAACTTGACGAGCGCATCATTCGACTCCGGGGGCATCTTTGACCTTGCGGGCAAGGAGCAAGCGCTAGCTGAGGTCGATGCCAAGGCGAACGATCCGAACCTCTGGAACGACCCCGATGCCGCGAAACGGGTCCTTCGCGAGAAGGCCCGCCTCGAGAAGGTAATCGCCGCTTGGAGCAACCTCCGAGCCACCCTGGACAACGCCTTGGTCGCCGTCCAGTTGGCGGCGGAAGAGGGCGACCCGGAGCTAGCAGAAGAAGCCCAGGGCTCGGTCGAGCCGCTCGGCATCGAGGTGGGGCGCATGGAGATGCAGACCCTGCTGGGCGGAACCGACGACCCGTCCTCGGCCATCCTCGAGATCAATCCCGGAGCCGGCGGCACAGACGCCCAGGATTGGGCCGAAATGCTCCTTCGAATGTACAGCCGATGGGGCGAACAGCAGGGATTCAAGGTCAAGCTTCTGGACCGCCTTGATGCCGACGAAGCCGGCATCAAGTCCGCAACCCTCGGCGTGGAGGGCGAGTACGCGTACGGCTACCTTCGCTCGGAAGCCGGCGTCCACCGCCTCGTCCGAATCAGTCCCTTTGACGCAAATTCCCGCCGGCAGACAGCCTTCGCCGCGGTCGCCATCTACCCCGATGTCGACCAAGAGATCGAAGTAGAAATCGCCGAGAAGGACCTGCGGATCGACACCTACCGCGCCTCAGGGGCGGGCGGCCAACATGTCAACACCACCGACTCGGCGGTGCGCATCACTCACAACCCCACAGGTCTCGTCGTGCAGTGTCAGAACGAGCGCAGCCAGCACAAGAACAAGGGGACCGCGATGAAGGTGCTGCGGGCCCGTCTCTACGAATTTTACCGGGCCCAAGCGCAGGCGGAGGCCGAGGCGAAGATGGACCCCAAGCAGAAGATCGAGTGGGGCAGCCAGATTCGGTCCTACGTCCTTGCGCCCTACCGGATGGTCAAGGACCTGCGCACCCAGCATGAAACCGGCAACGTAGATGCCGTACTGGATGGGAATCTGATGCCTTTCATGGAGGCGTGGCTGAGCCACCAAGTTGAGCCGACAGGGGAGGGCTAGGGGAGGCTCGTCTCGGGGTGGCCCAAGGACTCAAGAAGGGCTACCGCCTTCTTTTGGAGCTTCTTGTCGGAGAGGGCGACCTCGGCAACGGCGTCGGTGCGATCGAGGCCCTCGCAGCCGCCCCAGGCCGGTGGGTTGGGGCAGAGCCCCACTTCGGACCACCCACGCTTCTTGCCTTTCTTGCGGGCCCGATCCACCGCAGCCCAGAGTTCCACGCCGAGCGCCTTGCGCATGCTGGTCAGGTAGTGGCGGATTCCCTTGGCGCGATCCCGGATCGCGGCCACCCGCTCCTCAGCCCCCTCGGCCTCCGGGTCGAGCGCATTGCGGGCTTCGATCAGGGCGGCCCGAGCCTTGTTGGCGCGATGCTCGATGGTGTCCAGAACCTCGACGACTTCAGGGAGTTGATGAACGAGGTCTGCGGGGGCGATCCAACCCTCGGCCACCGAGGCCTGCCCCAAGGCCAGAGCAGGCTCAGCCTCCCGATAGGTCGTAATCTGGGGCCACTCCCAGGCACGAATTGCGGCTGCTGCCTCCTGAAGAGCCTGGTCCTGATCCCAGAGCCCAGCCAGCTCGACCGAACGATCCTCGCCAGGGCAGCTGGTCTGCTTGCTGTCGCTTGGGCCGCCTGGACCGGTCAGGGTCGCCAGAACGCCCCCACTGGCGACACACTCCGTCGGAAGTCCCCCATTCTCAGCCACGAGGGCAGCGAGGGAGCGCTCCAAGGCCGCGGAGAACGCGCGCTCAGAGGCTGTCTCAAAGCCATAAATCGCCTCCTGGACAGCGCGAAATTCGGTTCCAAAGCGGGTCGAGCGTTCGTCCAGACGGGCCCTCCAGAGTTTGTGGAAGCGCGTGTCCACCGCTCCCAGGGAGAGGGCCAAGCCCAGGTCGAGATCGGCCAAGGCCCCGTCGGTTCCGCTCACCGATCCTTCAACTGCGGACAATCCGGTCTGGGCCTCCTCAGCCACCGCGCGGAAAACGGAGGAGGCTGCGGCTACCGCATCGGGATCGTAGTGATCGGCTTGAGCGGCCGACGACGACAGGGAGAGAAGTACCAGGAGAGGGACTGACAGGCCGAGTGGGGCCCGCAGCGCCCCGGAGGAAGCGAACGAGGGTAGGGGAGTGGTCATGGGCGAACGGTACGCCTGCCCCCAGCTCCGGGCAAGCAGGACGAAACCGCTCCTCTCGCGCGCGACGATCATTTTCCGGGAAGGTTTGACGGGCTCCAGGTGTTCCCGTAGGGTCGGCCAGCTTCGGACCCCTGCGCCCCATTCCACCCTTTCCTGGACGGCGTGGAGCCTCCCCCGAAGGCCCTCGAATCTGGATGCCGTCTCCACTTCGCCTGCTGCTGCTGCTCACATCGCCCCTATGGGGGCCGCTGGCATTGCTGTGGGCCTTGGCCCGAATCTGCCAGGACGGTCTACTCTTTGTCGTCGAGGGCTACCTGGACCGCCCGATCGAGCCCTCCCTTCCGCTGCGCTTCCTTCTCTTTCCACTGAGTCCGCTGCTCTTCCCCCTCCTGATTGCCGGGGAGACGACGCTCTCCTTCCTTCTCTTCCTGGGAGGCTTGCCCTTCCGGATCTTCGGAAAGACCAACGTCCCCTGGCCGGCGCGCGCGGCCTTCGGCCTACCTGTAGCGCTCCTGGCCCCGCTCTGGGGGCCCCTGGTCGCAGCAATCTGGGTGCTTCGGCGCCTCGTTTACGACCTCGGGGTAGTCGGACTGTCGGACCGAATCAGTGGCGAGGCCACCGCGACGAGGGGGCGCAGCCGATTTGAGACCTTCGTAGCCCTACGGACCATGCGGGGGCGCAAGGCCACAGCCGGTGTCTCGGTAGTAACGGGCCTGACGATCGTCGGGGTGACCTTGGGAGTCTGGACCCTAGTCGTCGTTCTGTCGGTCATGGCTGGCTTCGAGGTCGACCTCCAGGACAAGATCCTCGGGACCAACGGCCACGTCGTCGTCCTCTCCTACAACGAGCGCATCGAGGACTGGGAGCCGGTGGCCAAGCGGATTCAGAGCATGGAGGGCGTGACCGGCGTCACCCCCTTTGTCTACTCCGAGTACATGCTGCGCTCGTCGCACACCGTCATGGGGGCGATTTTCAAGGGCATCCACCCTCCGAGCGTTGCCAAGGTCACCGATCTCGCCCAGAACCTCACCCTGGGGCCAGACGGCCACATCGAGAGCGACGCAGCAGCTCAGAAGGTCTTGGACAGCCTGGAGTCGATGGCCCCGCCGCAGACCGGCCTGATCGATCCGAAGGACCGAAGTGCAGCCGAGGACAGGGCCCCTCTTCCTGGGCTCCTCGTCGGCAAGGAGATGGCCCGCACCCTGCGGGTCTCAGTGGGCGACGTGGTTCATGCCCACAGCCCCAACAGCGAACCGGGCCCTCTGGGCAGCATGCAAGCCCGGGTCCTTCCCTTCCGCGTAGCCGGCATCTTCCACTCAGGAATGTACGAGTATGACTCGAAGTTCACCTACGCAACCCTTGACCAGGCAAGGCGTTTCTTGCGCATGGGGGACGCTGTAACAGGGCTCGAACTGAGGGTCGCGGACATCTACGAGGCGCCCCGCATCGCGGAGCTCCTGAAAGAGGAACTCAAGTGGCCGTTCTGGACCCTGGACTGGCAGGAGATGAATGAGACCCTGTACGCGGCGCTGCGACTCGAGAAGGTCGTCATGGGCATCATCCTGACCTTCATCGTCGCCGTGGCCTCCATGAACATCATCTCCACCTTGACCCTGGTCATCATTGAGAAGCGGCGGGAGATCGCGATCTTGAAGGCGATGGGGGCAGGCCGGCGAGACCTCATGAAGCTCTTTGTGGTAGATGGCCTGCTGGTCGGCTTCATCGGAACAGTACTCGGGCTAGGCCTGGGCCTGGCTACCTGTGCCGTTCTTGCCCGATGGCAGCCCATCAAGCTGGAGAGCGACGTGTACTACGTGGACACACTGCCGGTTGACGTCTCGACCACCCTTGTGGTGTCCGTGGCCTTGATCGCGGTGGGCATCTCCTTCTTGGCCACGCTGTTTCCGGCCTGGCAGGGCGGCAGCCTGGACCCGGTAGAGGGCCTTCGCGATGGGTGATCCATCCAATGGGCTCCGGGTCACGATGGAAGAGGTGCACAAGGACTACCTCCTCGAAGGCCGCCAGATCTCGGTGTTCGAAGGCACCAGCTGGGAACTCCCGGCCGGCAGCACTGCGGCAGTATTGGGGAAGAGCGGCTCGGGCAAGAGCACCCTCCTCCAGCTCCTGGGCCTCCTCGATCGACCCAGTGCGGGGCGCATCACCTACGACGGCGAGGAGGTCTTGGGCCGAAGAGATGCCATCGTCGAGGAGTTCCGAAACCGGCAGATCGGCTTCGTTTTTCAGTTTCACCACCTGCTTCCGGAGTTCACCGCCGCCGAAAATGTGATGATGCCCGCCGTTATCGCCGGAAGGAGCATGCCAGAAGCCCGAGACCAGGCCTTGGCGCTGCTCGAGCGGGTGGGGCTCGCCGATCGCAGCAAGCACGCACCCGGAGAGATGAGCGGCGGAGAACAGCAGCGGGTCGCCTTGGCCCGGGCCCTGGTAATGAAGCCCCGACTCATCCTGGCCGACGAACCGACGGGGAACCTGGATCCCGAGACCGGAGCACGTATCTTCGACATTCTCCTAGAGCTCAACGCCGAGCGGGGCACAACGCTCTTGGTAGCCACACACAACCACCAGCTAGCAGCCCAACTGCCACGACGGATCGAGATCGCAGGCCGCAGCCTCCGAGAGGCGGGGGAGAACGCCGCCTGATGCGTGCATCCTCCTTCGCAGCGCGGTTCCGCCCCTTGTTCACTGCCGCCGGCTTCCGACTGGGCTTCGTGGCCAGCCTCGCCTTGATTGCCTCGTTGCTCCTCGGCCTGAGCCTCGCCCAGGCCGAGGTCACCGAGGGGGCCCGCATCGTGTCCATCGGAGTGCAAGGCAACGAGCGCGTCGAGACCGAAGCCGTCTTGGACATCATCCGCATCCGAGAGGGCAGCTTCTTCCGGGCCAACGACCTCAGTCTGGCGATCCGAGACATCTACCGCCTGCGCT
>CAZQTQ010000122.1:0-10533 GCA_964596025.1 uncultured Rickettsiales bacterium | reverse complement strand
CCGACTTGACCTGAGCGGAAGCGACGAGAGACCGGTGGTCTATGCCTACCAGCCCCGACTTGGGAGCCAGCTCGAGGGGCGGTCGCCCTCCCCCGCCGCACGCCCGAATCGAAGCCCCCATCCGGCTCAGAGGCTCCACAATCCGCGCCATCGGGCGACGGCTCAAGGAAGCATCTCCCACCAGCCGCCCGCCCAAGCCCTGGCCTGCAAGCCAGCCGGCCAGCAGACGCATCGAGGTCCCCGAGTTGCCGCAATCCAAAGGCTCGGCGGAGGTACTGAATCCCGAACTGGGGCCCTCCACCCAGAGCGAATCTTCGCCCTTCCGCTCGATGCGGGCGCCGAGCTGGGAAAGGGACTGGGCGGTGGCAAGCACGTCGGCCGATTCCAGAAGGCCACGAACCTCGCAGCCCCCCGGGCACAGGGCACCTAAGAGCAAGCTGCGGTGGGAGATGGACTTGTCGCCGGGCAGAGACAGCCGTCCGGAGAGGCCGCGAACCGGCTCGAGCGTTCGGCTCCCGCCGAGGAGCGACTGTAGGGGACCGATCACCGGTCGAAATCCGTAGGCCTAAGCCCCACCCTCGTTGATGACGCCAAGCTTTCGGAAGCGGTCGTAGCGGTCCTGGCGCAGGGCCTCTGGCCCCAATACCGAGAGTTCATCCAAGTGCCGAATCATCGCATCTTTGAGGCCAGTGTAAGCGACCTCCGGATCTCGGTGTGCCCCGCCGAGCGGCTCCGGAATGACCTCGTCGGTGACTCCCAAGCGTAGGCAATCTCCCGAGGTGTACTTGAGGGCGTCCGCAGCCCGAGGTCCCTGGGTCGAATCCCGCCAGAGAATGGAGGCGCAGGCCTCGGGCGAGATCACCGAGTAGATGGCGTTCTGCAGCATCAAAACGCGGTTGGCAACGCCAATGGCGAGCGCACCGCCCGAGCCGCCTTCTCCGACAATCACCGCCAGGATCGGCACCTTGAGGCGACTCATCACCAAGATGTTCTTGGCAATCGCCTCCGCCTGTCCCCGCTCCTCGGCCCCGATGCCGGGGTAGGCGCCCGGGGTGTCGATGAGCGTGATGATGGGACGCTGGAAGCGATCCGCAAGGCTCATCAGGCGCAAGGCCTTTCGGTAGCCCTCCGGACGCGGCATGCCGAAGTTGCGGACGACATTCTCTTTGGTGTCCCGGCCCTTCTGGTGGCCAACCACCATGACGGGGCGACCGTCCAAGCGGGCCAAACCACCGACGATCGCCTCGTCGTCCATGAAGTTCCGGTCGCCGTGGAATTCCTGAAAGTCGGTGAAGACTTCCGCGAGGTAATCCAGGGTGTAGGGGCGGCGCGGGTGGCGGGAGATCTGCGTCTGCTGGTAGGGCGAGAGTTCCGAGAAGACCTCTCGGCGAAGCTCAACCGCTTTTCGCTCCAGCTCGGCGATCTGGCTGTCGACGTCGATCCCACCCCGCTCTGCGAGCTGGCGAAGGCCGTCGATCGTCTCCTCCAGCTCGACAATGGGCCGCTCGAATTCGAGCACGAATTGGGACATCTCCGGAAGCTCCCTCGTGGGGCCTATCGCCCCTCCGCGTACCACCGCTTGACCCGGGGCAGAAGCTCTGCTGCCAGGCCCTCATGCGGCTCCACCCATTCGATGGACGGCTGGCGATTGAACCACGTGGCCTGACGCTTGGCAAACCGCCTCGTGGCCACCAGGATTCTGCGCCGCGCCTCGCTGATCTCCAGCTCACCCCGCGCCACCGCCGCTAGCTCGCGATAGCCCAGAGCCTTCATTGGGGGCCAATCCTCCTGCACCCCTTCGCTGAGCAGCCTGCGGACTTCATCCAGCCAGCCCACAGCGAGCATCCGGTCCAAGCGCAGCTCAATCCGCTGGTTGAGCTGAGTCCGCTCCCAACGAATCGCGAGGAGCCAGGTCGAGAACCGCCGCTCCCCAAATGCGTGGCGTTCCTGCCAGCGGCTCAGGGGCTCACCGGTGGCCTCGTAGACCTCCAGGGCACGCTCAAGGCGCGGCCGATCGTTGGGATGGAGGCGCTCGGCCGCATCCGGGTCGACCTCCTGAAGCCGGAGATGCATCCAGCCCGGCGCAGCGTCCTCTCTCTCCTGCAGTCGCGCCCGCAGTTCGGGATCGGTGGGAGGGGCGGGGGCCAGACCGTGAAGGAGAGCCCGCAAATACAGGCCGGTGCCGCCAACCGCGAGCACCGGGGTCCCCTCAGCCCATCGCTGGGCGACAAGCTCCTGGGCCCAGCGCAGGTACTCGCCCGCCGAAAACCCGGCGCTTGGGACCAACCGATCGAGGCCGTGGTGGGCAACCCGGGCCCGCTCCTCTGGGGACGGCTTGGCCGTGCCAATGTCAAAGCCCTGGTAGACCTGCATGGAGTCGACCGACAAGAGTTCTGCCCCCATACCCTCGGCCAGGCGAAGGGCGAGGGCGCTCTTCCCGGAGGCAGTCTGCCCAGTGATGCACAAGAGCGGCGGGAGTCGGCGCTCGGACACTGCGGCTCAGTCCCGAACGAACCAGCGCGCGACCTCGCTGCGAGGAAAGCGCACCATCAGCGGCCGACCGTGGGGGCAGGCATAGGCGAACTCGACCGCATCCAGTTGGTGGAGAAGGACCCGGATCTCCTCGAAGCTCAGGCTGTGCCCCGCTCGGACGCTGGCGTGGCAGGCCAGGAGAGCCGCTGCGTTGTACCGGAGCGCCTCGATGGCACGGGGTGCCTCGGTCTGCAGGGCTTCGTGGCTCAGGTCAAGGACCGTCTGACGCACCAAGTGAGGGGCGAAGCCGGCCGGCGCCGAGTGGAGTGCGACGGTTCCGTCGCCAAAGTCCGAAATCTCAATGCCAATGGCATCCAACGCCTCGCTCTGCTCACAGAGAGCCAGCGCGGCCGACCGATCGAGCTCGAGCAGTTCGGGAACGAGCAGGCGCTGGGAGGCCTGATCGGGCTGGAGGACGCGAGTCCTAAGCCTCTCGAAGAGGACCCGCTCGTGGGCGGCGTGCTGGTCGATGACGACTAGATCATCCTTCCACTGCAGTAGAAGGAAGGTCCGGGCAAACTGGCCCAAGGGGACGAGATCAGCGAAGCGCTCCGGCAGCTCGGCGGCAGGCCCCCGGGCGTCCATGCGGCGCTGAAGTTCCTCCTCGAACAGGGCCGCTTCGGGGCAACCGCGACGCCTCGCCGAAGGCACATCCCCCAAGCCCTGGGCATCGCTGACGTCCTCCCCATGGGCTGGAACCGCGGCGTCGAGAGCCCGCGACAGGAGCGTATCTGGGGCTAAGGCCGGAGATGCCTCGCCGAGACGTGGGCCTCGGGGACCGAGCGGAAGGAGGATACCGTCGGCCGAGGACGAGCCCCCAGGCCGAGGGGGGTTCGGGGAGCGCTGGCCTTCGGGGTGAAGACCGGGCGGAACCGTCTGGGAAGGTGCAGCGTCCAGCGGACGGGCATGGGGCGTCTCCCAGGTCCCGGAGGACGCGCGGGCCAGAGCGTCGTTCAAGCCCTCGTTCAGCAAGCGCCACACCCCGCGACCGTCCCGGAAACGGACCTCATCCTTGGTGGGGTGCACGTTAACGTCGACGGCTTCGGGAGGGAGATCCAGGAAGAGGACGGCGACGGGGTAGCGTCCCCGGGGGATCGTTCCTCGGTAGGCCCCCAACACCGCTCCGACCAAGGTCCGGTCCCGCACCGGCCTGCCATTGACGAAGAGGAAGAGCGAGGCGTTGCTGCTGCGGTGAAGCGATGGATCCGAAACCAGGCCCTCGACCCGCATCGGGCCCGAGTCCCGGTAGAAGGAGTGCAGCTTGGATGCCGTGTTCCGACCGAGAAGGGCCTCGACTCGCGGACGGAGGCCCTCGACCGGAGCCAGATCCAAGAGGGTCTTGCCCGCCGACTGCAGCTGGAAACCAACCTCCGGATGCGCGAGGGCCAACCGCTGAACCGCGTGGTTAAGGTGGGCCATCTCGGTCCTAGGGCTCCGCAGAAACCGAAGACGTACGGGTGTGTTGAAGAAGAGCCTACGGACCTCGATCTCGGTTCCTCCGGGGTTCGGAGCCTCCTCCACCGCCCTGATTGTGCCGCCATCCACCTGCAGCCGGACTCCAGCCAAAGCTCCGGGCTCACCAGTCGCCAGACTCAGGCGGCTCACCCCAGCAATCGACGGCAGCGCTTCGCCCCGAAAGCCCAGAGAACCCACCCGAAACAGATCCTCGTCCGACTGCAGCTTGGAGGTGGCGTGACGCTCCAAAGCCAAAAGTGCGTCGTCTCGACTCATGCCGCAGCCGTCGTCCGCTACCCGGATCCGGGCCCGGCCGCCCGCCTCTACTTCGACTTCAATCCGACCGGCACCGGCATCCAGTGCGTTCTCCACCAGTTCCTTGACCACCGAGGCGGGACGTTCAATGACCTCCCCGGCAGCGATCTTGTTGATCAGCGAGTCGGAGAGAATGCGGATCCGTGTAGCCCGCGGGCTCGACGACGCGATCACGAGAGACCGTGCCCCGGCGGCTTGCCCAAGATCCGGGCTGTGCGCTGCTTGCTGTCTTCGACGGCTGGCTGGTCGAAGGGGTCGATGGCCCACAGCCGGCCCAGCAGAGCCACTGCCGTCTGGAGAACGACGAAATACTCGCCCAGCGACTCGGCGTCGATTGAGGGAATCCGCAAGCGCACGACGGGCCGACCGGCCGCAACCAGGGCTCCCGTAGTGCCGTCGCGCTGGGCAACAAGCAGCTCCTCGAGCCCGCATCCCCCCAGCCAGCCCCCCGGCAAGAGGTCGAGTCCTTCGCCCTGGGGCTTCGCCGGAATCTCTCGATCAGCTCCCCCCTCGGCAGCCTCCACCACGAGGAAGAGCGAATCGCGCGGACCATCCATCCAGAGCTGTAGGAGCGAATGCTGGTCTTGAGGCCCCTGCGCCACGACCGAACCGACAATGGCCTGTCCATCGCCCGCCCCAGACTTGGCCAGCGACTCGGTCCAGAGTTGCTGGGTCCAGAGGCCCAGAGCCCGCAGGCATCCGCGGTAGCTCAGGATCACCGAGGTCCTCAGTCGATCTGCCCAAGCGGCGTGAACGGCGGCCAGGGCCCAGGCTGGATTGGACCGAATTCCCTCAGCCTCCATCGCCCGGGCACGCCCTCGTTCCGCTCCCCGCAGCAAGGCGTCGAGATCCAGGCCGGCGAATGCGGCAGGAAAGAGGCCGACTGCGCTCAGGACCGAGTAGCGACCACCCACCTCGGGGGACACCGGAAGACAGGCCGCGCCGAGCGCGCTTGCTGCCTCCCGCAAGGGGTTGTCCTCGGAGCCGGTAATGACGACAAGTTGCTCGAACCAAGTGGGACCCACGGCCTGTTGCAGCCAGTGGGCCGCGCAGCGCAGCAGAGCCGTCGTCTCGAGCGTTCCACCCGACTTGCTGACGGCGCAGACCGCGGTGGTATGTGGGTCCAGGCTGCTGAGGTATCGATCCACCTCGAGCGGGTCCACTGTATCGAGCACGTGGACCGACGGGACCTCGTTTCCGTGGCACAGCCCGTCCACCAGAGCCCGCGTGCCCAGCGCCGAACCGCCCATGCCAAGGACGAGAAGGCTGTGGCAGCGACTGCGGAGCCTGGCTGCCAGGCGCTGACAGGCCTCGAGTTCCCACGCCGTCCAGTCCAAGGACAGAAAGCCACGTCGTCCCTCCGGCTGGTCCCCAAGCCACCGACTCGCCTCCGCCAGTGGGCCCTCCCAAGCCTCCAAGTCCACCGCTGCGCCCGCAGCTCCCGCCGAAGCGAGTTGGTCGACAAGCGCTTGCCTGAGGTCCACTTCAAGGGCGGCGGTCGAGAGGGGCATCATTCGGGATTTCGTGGGTCAGAGGGGATAAAGTGCGCAGCGTTTGGTTCCATGGCAACGGTTGGCTGCGGGGCTGACCGGTAGGCCCCACTTTCCCCGCGCCCCAGGGCGTTGGTATGGTAGCGCAGCAGGAGCATGGGATGAACCGCAGGCTTCCTTGGGCTGCCGCCCTGGCGACCGTCGCCCTCAGCGTCCTTCCAGTGCCTTCTTCCGCCACGGAAGGGGGAGAGTACCGGACCATTCGAATGGCGGACGGCCGCTCCCTCGTTGGTGAGGTTCTCGAGTCTACAGCTGTAGGGATGCGTCTGAAGACTCCTCAAGGCGAGGTGATGATTCCGTACACCTCACTGGTCGGGATCGGGGTCATCAATCAGGACAGCTACGAAAGCCAAGGGCCCATGGCTGTCGCCCTCGCTCCGGCTGCCGGAAGCGGTCCGTCAACTGCCGGAGTGGCCAGTAGCATCAATGCCTGGCTGTGGCCCACCGTATCCGTCCTACCCGGGCTAGACGTCGGGGCTGCAGACAGCTGGATGGAGGGGCTCTACGACAGAGGCGAAGCCCTCAAGGAATGCGGGGCAGACTGGCGCTGCATTCGGGGTCAGGCCGTAGACCTCGAGGCCGGCATTGTACTGGTTCCGACCCTCTTCCTCGGCGAAGTCGAGGGAACCTACCGGCTGGAGATCTCGGGGTACGTCGTGTCCACGGGAGACACCATCGGAAAGGGGCAAGTGGCCCTCGGAAGCCGGGCCGTGGGGGGACAGGTGCTTCCCGACGGATCGGGTTCCGGAGCAGCCATCCTGAAGGCTAGCCTCCAATCCCTTGGTTTTGCGCCAATCATCGACCCGAAGACACTCGCAGCCCATACCAACCGGACCGAGGAAGAGCCCGCAAACGAGGCCGTTGGACCGGCCGAACCGGACCCGATTCTCGCCGCCGCCTTGGGCACGCCCACACCTGGAGCAGGAGAGGATCCGGGGGACACAGAGGCCGAGCCGGACAGCAGTACACCCGCAGACACGTCGCCACCGCGGGCCGAGTCCACCGCTTCCACCTCTGGCTCCCCCAGACCCGGCCTTCTCGGAATGTTCGACGAGCAGAAGAGCACGGAGACGACGACGCCCGAGCCTGAGCCCGAGCCTGAGCCTGAGCCTGAGCCTGAGCCTGAGCCTGAAACTTCCTCAGACTCCCAGCTCCTCGCCACGACCGAGCCCACCCAGGAGAAGGAGCCACTACCGGCAGCCGAGGAGGGGCCGTCAGCGCAGCCGGAGCCCAAGCCCCCACCGGCCGAAACCCAGGCCACCCCGGGGGTAACCGCAGAAGGCCTCACCTGGGGCAGCTCTGACCAGTACGTCGAGGTCATTCCACAGGCGACGGCGTCCAGCGAGCAGTCCTTCGGTGCGCCAGCGGCAGGTGGCTCCAAAGAGGACGCCAAGACCCCCCCCTCCGAGCCTCAGGCCTCAACCCAGAGCCGCTCGGGCAAGGGGAGACGCGGGCCAGAGAAGCCCAAGGGGGGTGCCGCTGCAAAGGCCACTGGGACCGCAGGCACGGCCTCAGCGAGCGTCGTTGCCCCTCACGTGCGAAAGCGTCGGCTGTCCATCGCGCTCGGCTTCCTTCCCGTACCCGGAATCTCCTGCGCCATCCTCGGGGACATTCCCTGCTTCGCCATCGCCATGGGAGGAACCGTAGGAATCAGTTGGGCCACGGTGTATCTGATAGGGGCCACCGCCGAGACAGCACCGGCCTTCTGGGCAGGGGCCCTGCTCGCCCCCTACGCCATCAGCATCGGCTTCAACGAGATCACCAGCGCTGTCTTTTACAGCAGGGGCCCGGCGAAAAGAGCCGAGGTCGGCCTTCGCGCCGCTCCAAAGCTGCGCTCGGCCATCGCCCCACTCCTGACCCTGGATCCTTTACACGGGCCCAGGGCAACCGGAGCAGCCTGGACGCTCCAGGCCCGCTTCTAGGAGCAAGAAAGCGGTAAAAATGCTCTAGGGGGGCAGCGGGAAGAAGCGCGTCAGTGAGCCGCCGTCTTCGACCTTGATCTCCACGGTCTCCACATGCGCCGGCTTACCGGCCACCTCCAGACGGAAGGTGTGTGTTCCCGAGGCGATGTTGACTGAGATCGGCGTCGTCCCCTTGCGGACTCCGTCGATGGACAGGACCGCCGGCGCGGCGGTCACCACGTTCAGGGTGCCTTGGGCAACCCGTCGGAGAGACTCGAGCACCACATCCAGGCCGATGGTCTTGGTTCCGACGACCTTGAGGATCCGCGTCTGCGTCGCGAAGCCGCTCTTTTCCAATCGGATCTCATGGTCCCCGTAGGAGAGTCCCACCAAGACCGGCGACGTCCCTCTACGCGCCCCATCCACGTAGACGATCGCACCCGCTGGCTGCGACGAGATGGCCAACCGGCCGTTCTGGGCCGGCGCAGAGCCCCAGGGATTGGCGGCCGCAGCGCTGCTCGACGCGGCCGCTGGGGCGGCACGGGACGAGGTGGTGGTCGTTGAGGCAACGGAGGGGGCAGAAGACGGAGGCGAGTCCCCACCCATGCGCCAAGGAGAGCCGACCGCGGCTGGCTTGGCCTCCTCCTTCTTCTTGTCTTTGGCTTGGCGCCGCTTTTCATCGGCCCGCCTACGTTCACGATCCGCCTGGCGGCTCTTCATCTCGGCATCGGCCCGCCTACGTTCACGATCCGCCTGGCGGCTCTTCATCTCGGAGATCTCACGATCCGTCCGGGACCTCGTCGGTGACGGGGTCGGTTCGGCCCGGAGTTCCGGAACCTCCTCCTCCACCAGGGTCTCCTCCTCCGCCTCCTCGAGCTCTTCTCCACCGTCTACTCCGGCGACTTGGCCGTCCCCAGCCTCGCCCGGCGGGCTCTCGTCCCCCTCCGCCGCCGAGTCTCCTTCCGAACCCTCTACGAGCGGATCAGGCAAGGCGCTGTCGTCGTCGGGATCTTGCGCCGCCGCCCCATCCTCGGGCTCGGGGGCCGGCGGTTCGGGGGCAGGTGGCTCTTCCTGCGGCGAAGAAGAAGCGGAGGCGGAGCTGTCCGGTTCCGGGGGCCGTGCATCGCCACCCGAACCCAGGACCATCCAGCCACCCACGAGGAGCACAATGGCCACCGCAGCGATCAGGAGGTTCCGAATGAAAGGTCCGCGGTCACTGGCCGGATCGCCGTCGTAAGCGTCCCAAGCCGAAGCCCTGGTTTCCGCATCCGGGCTCGCCTCCCGGACGCTCTTCAGGTCCGAAATCGAGGCAAGCGCCTCGCTGCCCTCGGCCGGCCCCTCATCAATGGCCTCGACTTCGGCGGCGACCGGGACCGCGACGCTCTCGGGGTCCGGGTCCTCCGAGGCATCAACCCCTACCCCTATAAAGGGGATATCCGGGACTTCGTCTGCGAAGGGGATATCCGGGGCTTCGTCTGGGGGGAGGGGGGACTCTACGGGCTCGGCGAATTGGATATCCGCTTCAGGCGGCTCGCTGGCAGCTGCCTCGTCTCCCGGCACCTCTTCAGCCGCCGCCGCTGGGACCTCCCCGTCGAACAGCCCCCCCGGCTCGGGCATCTCTACCGCCTCGGGAGCCCCGGGGAGGCTTGCAGCTTCTGGCAAGTCCGCCGAGTCGGGAGCCTCGGGAAGATCTGTCACTTCTGGCAAGTCCGCCGAATCGGACACGGAGACCGGAGTCGGAGGCGGATCTTCACGAACCGTCTCGGTGGAATCCTCGAGCCCAACCGGCAGCGCGTCTGGCTTCGTCCGGGAAGCCGTCGGGAGCTTCAAGGAGTCCGCGCGCCACTCGTCGGTCAACAGAGACGGCGACTGATCGTCATCGTTGTCGACGGTAGGCATCGTGAGGCTCATCGCCTCGGGCGGGTCCAGATCGTCCAAGCTGAGGGGGGTCGAGGAGCGAGAGAGGTAGGCCTCTTCCAGGTTCGGACCGGAGTCCGCTGCGGACGAAGAGTCGTCTTTACTCGGGTCCGAATCCTCAGCCAGATCGAGAGGCGCACCATCTTGGAAGCAGAAGTCGACAGAGTCCTCGTAGCTGGACCCGCAGATCGGACAGATCTTCATTCCGCGTCCTTGCAAGGTGCCTCGAGTCGAAGCCCTGTCGTGCGCTCGGGCGTGAGCCTGACACCCTCGCCGCCAGCGCCCTTGTACACCCCAAATCAAGCACAGCGAGCCAATCTCGACAGCCGATGGGGTCTACCGGGGCGCTATTATAGGGGCACTGCGAGTCCCTTGCTGGGGTTGGCGGCATCTCCTAGGATGCGGCCTCGCTGGAGTCGTCCACTGAAGCCCTTGGAAGCCCACATGCACAGGAAACCACTCGGAGCCCTCGTGGCGCTCGCACTGGCGTGCACTACGCCAGTGGTGGCCCAGGCCCAAGAGTTGCTGGATGCGGGCGATCCTGTGGACGACGGGGTCGCCATCGACATCACTGAGGCCGGCTTCAACGCGATCCTGGAACAAGTCACCGGCTTGATTCCGCCGGACTTGGTCATTGGCTCGATTCCGAATACCGAGGTGTTCGACAGCAGCATCCCCTTGGTCGGCTGGACCTGCGTGCAGTACATGGAGATCGACAACCTCATCCTCCACACCGAGATGCACTCGCTCACCGTCGACGCGACCGAAGACGAGTTGGCCTTCCTGCTCGAGATGAGCTTTTGGATTAATGAGCCGCCTGCCGAAGGCTCCCGGGACTTCAGTGGCTCCTGGGCTCCGCAGGA
>CAZQTQ010000121.1:0-10551 GCA_964596025.1 uncultured Rickettsiales bacterium | reverse complement strand
TGGGGGGGCGTGCTGACGAAGTGGTGGCCTTGCCCTTTGTCCGTCGGATCCGGCCCGTCGGGCGCCGTGCTCCGCGTCCTTCGCCGTCGCCGATGGATTGGGGCGACGGGCTCGGCTCGTTCGGGGGACTGCTTTCCCCCGGTGACTCGAGCGCTTCTCAGGGCAACTCGCCTGCCGGTCCGCGCGAGCACGAGAGTCCCCCATCCTCCCCTTACGACTACGGTTCTGGCGCCTGGCAAGCTGAGGCGGTCGCCGCTCCCGCCCTGCATGGCCTCGAGCTAACCGGCGAAGGCGTCATCGTTGGCGTTATGGATACCGGCTTTCGGATGACCCACTCCACGGTGGCGCCGTTGGTGGATCAGGTGATAGGCCAGTGGGATGCCATCTCCGGCGATGTCGTCGTGGACGATCAGGAGGGTGACGCAACCGGTCAGGCTTCCCACGGGACCTCAGTCCTCTCCTGTCTTGCGGGCCGGGATGAGGGCAATCTATTTGGAATTGCACCCGACATCTCCCTCCTCCTCGGCAAGACGGAGCGCATTGACCAGGAGGAGCCCTACGAGGAGGACTACTGGGTCTACGGCGTAACTTGGGCCGAGCAGCAGGGTGCCGACTTGGTGACAAGCTCCCTGGGGTGGATCGACTGGTACGACCCAGAAGACATGGATGGGGCCACGGCTACGTCGACTGTCTTTGCGGAGGGGATTGCGACCGAGACCGGGCTCTTGCTCATCAATTCGGCGGGGAACACCGGCTCTGGCGAGGGGACGATCGTGGCGCCAGCCGATGGCCTCTCCGTGGTGGCGGTAGGCGCTATGGACGAAGACAACCACTTGGCCTCGTTTTCGGCCCGAGGCCCGACGGCGGACGGGCGGATCAAGCCGGACGTTGTCGCGCCTGGCAAGGGGGTCTCGACCGCCGATTGGGACACGGCCTCCGATCTGCGGCAGGGCAACGGCACGTCGTACGCCGCCCCCATCGCCGCCGGCGTGGCGGCTCTCTTGATGCAGGCTCACCCGGAATGGGGGCGCGACGACGTCGTGGATGCCCTTCGATCAACGGCCAGCTCAGCCGCAAACCCGGACAACGATTGGGGCTACGGTTTGATCAACGGATGGGCGGCCTGTGGTCTGCGATGCAGCTGCCACGACTCCGACCAAGACGGGTCCTACGATCAGAATTGCGGTGGCGACGACTGCGACGATCGGGATCCGCGGCGGCTGCCCGGAGGCACCGAAGAGTGCGATGGGCTGGACAACGACTGCGACGGGACCGTCCCGACCGACGAACTGGACTTGGACGATGATGGCCAGAGCCCCTGCGATGGGGACTGCAACGACGTCAACGCGGCCCTCAACGGCCTGGACCTAGACGGAGATGGCTCCTCTCTCTGTGACGGAGACTGTGCCGATGGGGATCCGGCGCGGTACCCCGGGGCGGAAGAGCTTGCCTACGACGGCGTCGACCAAGACTGCGATGGCCTGGACCTCGTGGATCAAGACGGTGATGGGGTTGCGGGCGGGCCGACCGGATCCGACTGCGACGATTGGAATCCAGCAACCTATCCGGATCCGCTGGATGCAGACGGGTTGGTCGTGAGCCTTGGCGGCCACGAGCTCTGTTTTGATGGCCGAGACAACGACTGCGACGGGCTGGTTGGGGCCTCGGACCCTGACTGCACCGGCTCTTCGAACCGCAACCCAGAGACGATCTTGCAGACCGCTTTGACCTTCAGTTCGGCAGGCTGTTCGACAGCGGGGGCAGTGCCGACGTGGCCCGGAGCCGGACCCATTTGGCTGTCCTTCTTCCTTGCAGGCGGCCTGTGGGCACGGGGCCGCCGGCGACAAAGGCAGGGTGGGGAGCGCCGGGTGGAGGCAGCGCGATGACAGCAGCCGTAGCGGGGATCGTGATTGGCTTCCTCGCACTTGTGGCCATCCACGATCTAGTCCAGCGCAAGCACGCCATCCTGCGGAACTTTCCCGTCGTGGGGCACCTGCGCTATCTCATCGAGTCGATTGGGCCCGAGATCCGGCAGTACATCGTGGCCGGCAACCACGAAGAAGCTCCCTTCAGCCGGGACCTACGACGCTGGGTCTATTCTTCGGCCAAGAGCCAGAACAACTACTTCGCCTTTGGCAGCGAGAGCCGGCTGGAGCGTGAGACCAACTACGTCATCATCCGGCACGCGGCCTTTCCCTACATGCCTGCATCGGCCGTCGACGGGGATACTGAGGAATACGAGACCCTCCATCCTGTCCCCTGTAGCCGGGTCCTTGGGGCAGCCCGTGGGCGGGAGCGGGCCTTTCAACCGCAGTCCATCATCAACGTTTCAGCCATGAGCTTTGGCTCCCTGGGTGCACGCGCGGTCGAAGCCCTCAACCGCGGTTGTGCTCTTGCCGGGGCCTTGCAGAACACCGGAGAGGGCGGGATCTCTCCCCACCACCTCCACGGCGCGGGTCTCATCTGGCAGTTGGGTACCGGCTACTTCGGTGCCCGCAGGCCGGACGGTGGGTTCTGCCTGGAGTCCCTGTGTGCGCAGGTGGATAAGCACCCGGTGCGGGCCATCGAGGTAAAGCTCAGCCAAGGGGCAAAGCCCGGCAAAGGGGGTGTCCTGCCGGGTGAAAAGGTGACGGCGGAGATCGCCGCGATACGGGGGATCGCAGAGGGCGTCACCTGCATCAGCCCACCGGCCCATCCGAGCTTCAGGGACGCGGACTCCCTCCTCGATTTTGTCGAGACTATCGCGCAGGCTACGGGTCTTCCGGTCGGAATCAAGGCCGCAGTCGGCGAGTTGAGCTTCTGGAAGGACCTCGCCCGGCTCATGGAGTCCGGAGAGCGGGGGGTGGACTACATCGCTATCGACGGCGGAGAGGGAGGGACCGGAGCTGCGCCCTTGGTCTTTTCGGACCACGTGGCCCAGCCCTTCCTCGTCGGCTTCTCCCAGGTCTATCGCATCTTCGCTGAGCGAGGTGTAGCCCATCGTCCCCTGTGGGTCGGTGCTGGAAAGCTGGGATTTCCCGAGCGGGCTCTACTCGCCTACTCCTTGGGCTGCGACTTGGTCTACGTGGCCCGGGAGGCGATGCTGTCCATCGGCTGCATTCAGGCTCAGAAGTGCCACACGGGACACTGTCCAACCGGGGTAGCGACCCACAACTGGTGGTTGCAGCGGGGCCTGGAGCCAGGCGTGAAGTCGGTGCGGCTTGCCCACTACCTGGCCTCATTCCGGCACGAGGTGCTGATGCTGGCCCGGGCCTGCGGCTTCGCCCATCCCGCCCGGGTGACGCTCGATCGCTTCGATCTTCTAGACGGCGGCCTTCGGCGCCGGTCTGCACCTGAGGTCTTCGCCTACGAAGAGGGCTGGGGCCTAAATCCAGCCGACGCTCCGACCAACATCTCCCTGTCGTGAAGTACGTTTGTCCCTGCAGCAGGGGGCGCTGACTTACATCGTGCCCGGATCGAGGGTGCCGTCCTTGGTCCAGTAGTTTGTAGTCAGCGGGATGAGCCGCGCCATGTCCTGCCAGTCGATCTGCCCGGTCCGCACCAGCCCCATGGCGTAGTGGGCTTTGAAGACGAGCTCGAAGGCCGGATTCGGCGGGAGGTGAATGGCTCGCTTCACGAGGGGAGCAAGCGCCGGGAAGTTCACCAGCACCGGCAGGAGCTTCTGGAAGTTGCAAAGCTCTTGTTTGCGCTCGATCTTCAGCGGAGTGTCAATGAAGTAGGTGTACTGAAAGTCCTTCTCGGCCTGGCCCGGGTCCAGGAAACCTTCTTCGATACTCCAGCTCTCCAAGTGGGTGCCGGGGTAGGGCTGGCAGATGCTGGCCCAGGCGTGGTCGGCGCCCATTTCGATGTTGAGCTTTGCCGTCTCGAACGCCATGTCCACCGTCTCGCCGGGGATGCCGACGATGTTGAAGGTGTAGAGCGTGATGCCGGCCTCCTTGATGAGGCGTCCCGCGATCCGCATGCCCTCGTTGTCGAGCCGGCCCTTCTTGAGGACGCGGACTCGCAGGTCCTCGACCCCGCTCTCGACGCCGATCTTGATCATCTTGCAGTTGGCGTCCTTGAGGGAGCGCACGAGTTCCTTGGTTACGAGGTCCGGTCGGAGGAGGCAGGAAAATGGCAGCCCGATCTCCTCGCCGTAGCGGGCGAGGAACTCCTTGCCCCAACCGCGGTAGTTGATGACGAAGATGTCGTCTGCGAAGCCGATCTGGCGGATCCAAGGGTAGTTGGTGACCAGATCCTTGAGCTCCTCGATCATGTAGTCGACGGACTTCGTCCGAACGTACTTGCCCTTGCCGCGGTACATCTCCTGGAGCGTTACGTTGAAGCAAAAGGTGCACTTAAACGGGCAGCCACGGGTTGCCATAACCGAGACGCTGCGTCGCTTGCTTACGAAGTCGTAGCGGTCGTAGACGGCGCGATCTGGGAACGGCCATCCGTCGGGTTCCTGCTCCAGCGGCCGCATCGGGTTGTAGACCGGTCTTCCCTCGTCCCACCAGCCGAGGTTGGGGATCTCGGCGGGGTCTCCGCCGTGCGCCAAGATTCGGGCCAGTTCTACGATGCAGTCTTCCCCCTCGCCGAGGCAGATGTAGTCCAGGCAGGGGTTCTCTTCGAGGACCTTGGGATAGAAGGTCGGGTGGGGTCCGCCCATTACGACCGTTGGGTCCCAGCGCTTCTTGATGGCGTGGGCGACCTGCAGTTGCCAGACGTGCTGCCCGGTGGTCGCGCTCAGGCAGACGACGTCGGGGTCGAGCCTGCGGGACGAGCGAAGGAGGTCTTTCTCGGCTGGCTCGATGAGGACGTCGACCTCGTGGCCGTCCCGTTTCAAGACGGCCGAGAGGCACATCGTCGCCAGGTTGGGGATGGGGTCCTTCTGGAGGAAGAGGAAACGCACGGTTCAGTCCCAGAGTAATCGGCCGCGGGCCAGGTTGGACGCCGCCCGCAGTGCATGCCGGGCTTCCAGCCCCAGCAAGAGATTGATTTCCTGGGGTCCCTTGAACCAGCAGGCCTCGCAGCGGGAGCGGTCGGGCAGGCCTAAGAAGGCCTTCTCCCAGCCTACGGTTGGACCGTGGCAGCGGGCGAAGGTGTACTCCTCTTCGGAGCAGCAGGGGATGACGTAGCCTTCGGGGGTGACCTCGCAGAACAGGCGCCCAGCCCAGCACTTCACGCCAAAGGGTCGGTTGGGCCAGCTCTTCAGCACCGCCTCCAGGTAGCCCTCTGAACAGGACACGGGGCGGCCTGCCACCTTTTGTTCGAGCAGCCAGTCCACCGCCTCGCGCAGTGCCTGTTGGCGGGGAAGCAGGGTGTCGTCGATCTCCGCCCCGCCCAAGCGGGTCTCGACCACCGGTTGGAAGGCGACACCGGCACCCATGCTCTCGCCGAGCTCCAGCATGTCCTCCATCAGAGTCCGGTTCCGCTCGTTGAGCACCACCATGATGCAAGTCTCGACCCCGCGGTCGCGCAGCAGCGCCAAGCCCTCGACTGCGGAATCGTAGGCCCCTTGAGTCCCCACCACGCGGTCGTGCTCCTCGCGGTGACCGTGGATCGAACAGATGACCAAGTCGAGCTGCTGCAGTTCCTCGATGCGTCGGGCGATGAAGGTGCCGTTGGTCACCATTGTCTGGTTGAAGGCCAAGGCCTTGCCCCGCTCGATGTAGCGGCCGAGGGCCTTGATGAGGGTCGGCTCGCCGCCGTTGTATACCCACCACCGGGTTCCAAGGCGTGCGAAGGCCTCCATCATCCCCAGCACTTGGGTCTCGGACATGTGCCCAGCTGGGGTGTGGATGCGGGTGCAAAATCCGCACTCGACGTTGCAAGCGTAGGTCAGGAGGTGTGTGACCTTCAGCGGTGTCTTGCGGCCCAGTCGGGCCGATGCGAGGGCGCCGACGATACCGGCGGGTCGGGACGGAAGAGGCATGGGCCCCACGATAGCCGCAAACCGAGGACCTGGAAGGCCCGGTCGCTGCGGCGGGTCAGTCGATTACTTGATCGACCTCATATCCCCGGATGGGTCCCTTTGCGCGCCGGACCCCATGGGTGCGTGCGAGCCAGGCGAGGACCAAGGAGAGTACGCCGCAAGCGCCGAGGCCCATCGTGGAGAGTCCCAGCTCCCACAGCGCGCCGGGTCGGCCCACCAGGACGTCCCAGCCGAGCCAGAGGGCACAAGTCGCGGCGCCGGCTATCAGGAGCAGCCCAATGGGGACCAGTCCGGGCTGCAGCCGCGCGGCGATGCGGGGCAGGAGGATCACCGTTACCAGATCACTGAAACCTTGGAAGTAGCGGGCGATCCCGTAGCGACTTCCTCCGTAGGTCCGCGGTGCGTGGCGCACCGGAACTTCGCAGACCCGCCCGCCGCGGCTGTATACGAGGATCGGAACGAAGCGGTGCAGCCCGGGCTCGAGGTGGAGGCCAATGGCTACTTCGCGGCGGAAGGCCTTGAAGCCGCAGTTGACGTCGCGCAGCCTGAGGCCGGAGCAAATCCAGCACATCAGGTTGAAGATCCAAGAAGCGAAGACTCGGAACCACGAGTCCTTCCGTCGCCGGCGCCAGCCCTGGACTAAGTCCGCATCGGTGGCGTGGAGGGCGTCCAAGAGGACGGGGATTTCTTCGGGCAGGTCTTGGAGATCGGCGTCCATTGCGACCAGGGTCGTCCCCCGGGCGGCGCGGATCGCGCAATCCAGGGCCGCGGACTTGCCGCCATGGCTGCGCAGGATGCGTGCCCGCAACCGGGGGTCGTCGGCGTGCAGACGACGCAGTAGCTCTGGGGTCCCGTCGTTGCTTCCGTCGTCCACAATGAGAAGCTCGTAGGGCAAGTCCAGCTCGCCCAGCGTGGCGTGCAGCCGCTGCACCAGCTCGGGCAGGCTCAAGCTCTCGTTGCGGGCCGGGATGATGACTGAGATCTCGGGGTCGCACTCTGCTCGGAGGCCCCCAGGAAGGACTTCGGCGCGGACGGGGTGGCGGTGGTCGACCATCAGGGGGTGATCCTAGCCCGACTTGGGGCCTAGTGCAGGTTTCGAATGATCCAGATCCAATTCCCCGCCACGGCGAGGGCCAAGACGGCGACGACGCCGACGGTGAGGTGTCTTCGGAGGAGCTGGGACCGTGGGGGAGGTCTGGGCGGCGAGGGGAGCCAGCCCAGGCTATGGAAGGCGAGGACGGGGATAGCGGCTGCAGCGAGCAGGAACAGTAGAGCGCCGAGCGGGTTCCAGGCGAAGCCTTGGCTGAGCTGGCCATGTGCCAGGGCGGCCCAGGCGCGGGTAGTCCCGCAGCCAGGGCAGGGGATGCCCGTCCAGGATTTCAGAGCGCAGAGGGGCGGCGTCAGCTCCCAGGGGAACCAGCGAGCGAGAGCGAGTAGGCCGGCGAGGAGGGTCGCAAGGAGGCCGGGGATCCAGGCCGCCTGAGGTCTCTTGCCGCGTCCTGCGGGCGGGATTGGGCTGAGGGGCATGCGGATCCATCCGAGCCTAGTGTCCCCACTGGGGCCGGAGCAAGGCCGAAGGCTCGATCGAACAACTCTTCTCGGTGTCTCGGTACACTTGAGGCGCATGAGTTCAGCACTCCGCTTCGGGATAGCCTCACCCTCGCGGCCCAGGCCGGGCTCCACGACTGCGTTACTCCTGGCCGTTCAGTGGCTTACCCTGTCCCTCCTACTCCTGGCGACGGGGTGCAGTGGGGCTTCGGCGGAGGTTGAGGTGACCGTATTGGCGGCCCAAGACCTCGTCGTACTCCAGATTGACACCGAGGGAGCGAACCGCTTCTCCGTGGGTGATTCGAGCTGCGATGCAGCGGAGGGTGTTCGATGCATCCTTGAGGTGCCGACATCGCTGCTGGAGGGGGGGTGGAACCGACTTGAGGTGGGGTCCGACCGACCGGTTCGTGGCGGCCCGCTCTTGGCCCAATTTCACCTCGGTGACTTCGTGTTTCGGCGCAGCTGCCGAGTCCTCCGGGAGCGAGATACGGGCGATCTCAACGAGCTGCAGCTGCGGTTGCAATGCAGCTTTCCGGATGGATTCTCGGGTCGTCTGTTCGGCAAGCCAATGGAGGGCGGGGAAGCGCTTGTCCCTGCGCAGCGACTCGTCCTGGATCTCGAAGGACAAGGCCTCGGCGTGGATCGTCCCGTCGCTCGAGCTGAGGTCCCCGTCGAGGTCGTCAACGGGGCCGGCGGTCGGTGGACGAATCCGGTTGGGGTGGCCGTCCCAGTGCCCTTGGTCCAGCTGTCAGTCCAGGGATGGGCGGACCCTTGGTTCGAGGACCAAGTCTCCCTCAAACTCCGGACCGAGGCGGGCGCGGAACTCAAGGTCGATGGAGAGTCCTTTGGCACGGCGGCCCGCGGCCGGGTGCGTACCGTGAACCGCGCCGTGGCTCTTGGCCCGAACCAGTTGCTGGTCGAGGCTCAACTGGATGGCAAGGTCCCGGCAGTGGAGCGCCTGGGCTTCCAGGGCAAGAGTCCTCACACCCCCTTGTTCATCAACCATCCCCGCAGCCGTGATCTCGAGATTCGGGAACCGCGGTTTCGCATCGAGGGGCAGACACTCAAGGGGGCCAAGGTCTATCTCGGACGTCGGCCCATTGCCGTCGACCGGAAGGGCCGCTTCTCTTTGGACCTGCGCCTTGACGAGGGCCGCCACGAGATCGAGCTGATGGCGGTGATGGACGTCCGGAGGGGGCGGCCGGCGAGGCCACCCAGCTTTGTGCACTTCGTCGTGAACCACGTGTCGCGGGATCTCAGCCCGCAGGCCTCGCTCTGGGAGAAGCCGTCGAGCATCCCGATGCAGGACTTGCTCCCCCAGGTCGCAGCAGACCCCTGGGCCCATCAGGATGCCCCAGTTCGTCTGGTCGCCGTCGTCGACTTCTACGCCTCGAACCTCGTCGGCGGGCGCTGCCAAGCCCGGGCCTTGGGGCTGGGCTGCGCCCTGGAGGGAGTGGCTCCGGTCACCGTGGCCTTCCGGAAGAGCGTGGGGCGAACCTGTGTGGGCTTGGAGTTTCCCATTGCCCTGCAGTTTGAGGACTGTCCCAACCTGAAGCGCGGTGACCGAATCCGTCTTGCTGGGCGGGTGGACGGGGGGGTGGGCGGTGTCTACGAGGGTTACACTCTAGAGCGCTCCCGCATTGCGGTGGAAGTCTACGAAGACTGGCCCTGGCGGGGTAAGGAGGCCAAGCGGTGAGGGCGGGTGACTACCGTCTCGAGGAGTCCTTTGGCCAAGGGCGAACCGGACGGGTGTTCCGTGGCCGCCGGCAAGGCGACACCGACTGGTTGGCTGTGCGCGCGGTATCAGCCGAAGTTCTCACCAACTCCGCAGTCCACCGGGCGTTTATGGACCTCGCCTTGGATACCAGCCGCCTGCGTCATGCCGCTGTCGTGCCCGTGGTCGATACCTTTGTTTGGGACGATCAACTCTACGTGGTCGAGCCCTGGATCAGCGGACAGGCCCTGCGGAACCGCCTCAACCGCGCGCACCTCGCGCCCGAAGAGATCCTGCGTCTCGCGGAGGACCTCCTCGATTCCCTGGACGAACTCCACGGCCTGGGCCTGGTGCACGGTGACATCAGCCCAGGCAACCTCTTCATTACCCCCAAAGGCGCTCGCCTCGTCGGGTACGGGGTCGCAACCCTGCTTTCCCGCGTTGTGGGTCGCAAGGCCATCTACGGCCGGGCGGTAGATGCGCCGGAGCTGAACCGAGCCGCGCCCAACTACCTCAGCGACATCTACTCCCTGGGGGCGACCTTCCACTACGCGCTGACGGTGGACGAGCGTCTGCAGGTGCTGGGGTCGAAGAGCATCCCGCTGGCATCCACCCTGCTCCGTGCCGCCTCAGACTCCATTACGGGTCGGTTCGACACGACGGAGAGCTTTCGCCGATCTCTCCTCGGCGTTCGCGACCATTGGGAGGCGAATCCAACCGACCCGGGACTTCCCGTCATCCCACTGACCGACGAGGAAGAGGACGCGGAGGGTCCGAGTTCTTGGACCTCGGAGGTGGGAGCTGCCTCGGTGGTGGGAGCTGCCTCGGTGGGGGGAGCTGCCTCGGAGGTGGGAGCTGCCTCGGTGGGGGGGGCTGCCTACGGGTCGATCCTCGACACTTGGGACGGTACTGCTCTGTCCTTGGCGGAGGACGACGAGGTGCAACGGCCTCCGGGCGACGAGGGGATGGACTATCCGTTGGAGGCCGCGGGGGAACAACCGAGGGGTCGCTACGACGAGCCGGGGCCCCAGGCAAGCCGCATTGAGAGCTCTCCCCGGGAAGAGGCTCGCCGCCGCTCTCGAGCCCCACCGGAGCAGAGTCCGCCGCCGCGCCCCTCCGAGCGTCCTGCGGATCCGGTACGGGACGTGATCGACGCCCTGCCGGCTTGGTCAGAGGTCTCGGAGCGGGCCCGGGAGGCATTCACCCAACACCAGCTCCCGCTGATCTTGATCGTTGCCGGTGTCCTTCTCCTGAGCCTTGGACTCGCCTTGTGGCCCAGGGTTCCGGCCGAGATGGTGGAGGTCCCCCGTGCTGCAGTTCGGGTTGGTGATGGGGAGGGGAGGACCAACTCGACGCCAACTGGTCCCAGTTGCGC
>CAZQTQ010000120.1:8399-10559 GCA_964596025.1 uncultured Rickettsiales bacterium | reverse complement strand
AGCCTGGACCTGGACGGAGAGGCACTGATCGCCGCTGGCGCCACTTCAGTCACCATCGACGGGACAGCAGTCGAGCTTCAAGAAGCGACCATCTCCATCGGACCCACCGACGGCAAGAACAAGGACGTCCACGGACCGTTTAATCAGGTCTATCGACGGCCGTTCTGCTGGGTCTATCCGGACGAGGGCGGGGTGCCCAAGGACTACGCCAGCTTCCTGTCCTCTTACTGGGCCATCCTGGGCAACGGCCACGCCTGCGCCGTCCCCGTCTCGGACCTCAGCGACACACTCCGCAGCGAGCGCAACCTCGTCTGGGTGGGGGTCGACGAGGACACCGTCAACTCGACCTTGCCCTTCAGCTGGTCCGACTCCGAGATCGACCTCGGTCCGATCGACTTCAACTCGGGCGGACTCAAGGCCATCTATCCCGATGGCGACCGGTTGGGTGCGGTCATCACCACAACCGACGACGACTTGTACCTGCTGTACAACTATGTGCCCTTTAGCTCCCGCAGTGGGGCTCCGGACTTCGAGGTCTTGGGTTCGACAGTAAGCGGAATGTTCAACTCGGAATGGGAGTACGTCCCCGGGCAGTAGGGTCCCAGTACGTCCGCTTGGCAGCCACCTGAACCAACCGGTCCTCCTCTAGGAGATAGCCCGTCAGGGCTTTCCCGTAGACGCAGCCCGTATCCAGCCCCAGGCCATGGGGCCTGCGGTCCACAAGCCCCCGGCGGGCGTCGTGACCAAAGAGCACAAAGGGCGGTCCCTCGTAGAGTTCCCACCAAAAGGGGTTGCCATCCTCGGCATCGTTTGGCCAGCGGCGTACGTTTAGCAGCGTCTGCCGCGAGCTGGCCGCAAGACCGCCCCACGGATCCAGCCCAGCATGCACCGCCAACCAACCGTCGCCCGCAAGACTCAGGGGACGCTCGGCCAACCAGCGCAGCGCCTCCTCACCCACCAGACCCTCGCCCAGGTCGGCCCGCTTCAGCACCGCCTCGTCCTGGTTTCCCAGGATCGACTCCAGCCCACGCTCCTGAATCAGTCGCCAGACCCCTTTGGGATTGGGCCCCTTGGTAAAGAGATCGCCGAGCAAGAGAACGCGATCCGCTGAGACCCCATCCAAGAGCTCGGACAACTCATCCGCACAGCCGTGAACGTCCCCCACAAAGAGCGTCGTCATCCCCGCTGCCTCAGTCCCGATCCAGCCGCAGGTTCAGACGAAATCTACCGTCGTCCTCAGCCGCAAGCGCCGAATTCGGTCCCGTCACCACCGCCTCCCGGAGATGGACTGCGGTGAAGTCGCTACCTCGGTCCACACGCTCGACCTGCCCCTGGACCCGGACCGACTCTGCCGCCAGCACCTCAGACGGCAGACCCGCGTTCTCGGTGCGCCCCCGGCTCATGCGAAGCACTTTGTCGCCCAGGTCCAGGGCTTCGGGCACGTTGTGAGTCACGTAGACGGCGGGACAGCTCGTCGACTGCAAGAAGTCGGCAAGCACACGCCGCAGCTCGGCCCGCCCCTCCACGTCCAAGGACGCCAGGGGCTCATCGAGCAAGAGCAGCTCCGGCTGTACGGCCAGCGCGCGCGCCAAGGCCACCCGCTGCCGCTCGCCACCGCTCAGCGTCTCCGGGCGAGCTTCCGCCAAGTGCGCAATGCCCAGCTGGTCTAGAAGATCCCGCACCCGGGGAGAATCGGCCCGCCGCTCGGCACGGGGCAACCCAAAGGCCACGTTCTCGACCACCGACGCAAAAGGAAAGAGGCTGTGATGCTGGGGCACGTAGCCAATGCGCCGCAGATGCGGGGGCACAAAGACACCTTCCGAAGCATCGGACAGCAGGCGCTCACCCAATCGAACGACCCCTTCCTGGGGCTGCACCCGACCCGAGAGTACCGAGAGGCAGAGGGTCTTGCCCGCCCCCGACGGACCGAAGAGGACGAGTACGCCGCTGTCGAGCTGCAGGTCCACCTGAAGCGAGAAGGCCTTGCCCTCTTCCCCCACTGTGACGGCAAAGGAGGCCTCGAGGACCGAGTCTTTCATCGAAGCCCCCGCAGCGGGGAGAACCGCGTCGCAACCGCCACCACCGCCAGCGAGACGAGGCTCAGGGCACCGGCAAAGACAAAGGCACGCCCGTCGTCGCCGGCCTGCCAGGCCGCGTAGA
>CAZQTQ010000120.1:0-8389 GCA_964596025.1 uncultured Rickettsiales bacterium | reverse complement strand
AGGTGTAAATGCCGAGGGCCAGGGTGCGGGTTCGCCCCGGAATGTTCCCGGCAAAGAGCAGGGTCGCCCCGAACTCTCCGAGGGCCCTAGCGTAAGCGAGCAGCGTAGCCGCCAAAATCCCCCGCCAAGCCGCCGGCACCGTGACCCGCCAAAACACGCGCCAATCCGAGAGCCCGAGCGAACGTCCGACATCCTCCCAGTCTTCGGGAACCGCCTCCAGCGCCGGCTGAGCCGTCTTCACCAGCAAGGGCAGGGCCACAACCGTCGCGGCCACAACCGCCCCGGCCTCAGTGAAGACAATCTTGACCCCGAGCTGGTGCAAGAGCCTTCCGAGCGGCCCCTGTTGTCCGAAGGCCACCAGCAGCCCGAAACCCGTCACAGAGGGCGGCAAGACCAGAGGCAAGAGGATGAGGGCGTCGACCAAGGCCTTGAAGCGGTAGGTGCGCCGCGCTTGGAGCCAGGCCAACGCAAGGCCGATGGGCAGCGCTATGACCAGGGCTACCGTGGCCACCCGCAGCGACAGGGCGAGGGGAAAGACGTCCATGGACAGCAGCTATCCGGGGCTCAACTCCAGGCCCCCATTGCAGCCTTGGCAGACGAGCAGCAGAGGCCAAGAGGCCGACTGTGGCTTGACGGAATTCTCGGACGCGCAGCCCGGACAGACCACGGTTCCACCCAACAACAGGCGCTTCTGCCCGTAGCCGATCGCGAAGAGGACCGGACCCGCGAGCAAGAAGGAGGGCACGAGTACGAAGTGGAAGCCTGGGATGAACAGAGATCCCAGGGCGGCAGCCCAGCACATCGCCAAGAGCTTGCCGCCCCGCGCCAGGCGGGACCTCTTGTCGAGAGTGCGCCCGGGCAAGGAGGCGCTAAGGCACGCACCGTCACTGAAGACCACCGACACCGACACCGACGCGTCGACAGTGGCGGTTGGGGGAGCAATCAATGCATCCATCCCGAGACCATAACCGCTGGATCGAAGAGGGGAAGTGTGGGCCCTCAATTCCGTCCCAGAGTTTTGGTTGGTTACGTTCGACCCACCACCCTATAGTGGGGGTTCCGCTGGAAGATGGGAGAGTCGTCATGCGGCGCAGGAGGCTGGAAGGCCTGAGGGTCAGCCATACCGGTTTGGGGGCTCGGCCCGCGTGGGCTGCGCTGGCCGCCTTGCTTGTCGCCATCGCCCCGGCCTGCAGCAGCAACCGCGACCAACAGCCCGTCGAGGACGTCGAGGACGACAACGACACGTCCGTTGGCGACGACGACACGTCCATTGGCGGCGACGACGACGGGATCCCTGGCCCTGACCTCAACGTAGTCCTGCTGTCCCCCACCGAGCAACTGGTCCGCGCCTCGATGGCCCTGCGCGGGCTGCGCCCCTCTGTCGAGGACCTGGAAGCCGTCCAGAAGGACCCTACACAGCTCGCATCGAGGGTCGACAGCTACCTCGAATCCGAGGCCTTTGGCGAAACGATTCGGGACATGTACGCCGAAGCCCTGCTGGTCCGGACCGCCGACGCAGTCGCTTTTGCCGTGCGACTGCCCCCTGTTGGGTTGCTGAGCAACTACAGCATGGCCGAAATTCACCGGGCGATCAGTGAGGCACCGCTAAAGCTCGTCGAACGGGTGGTTCTCGAAGACCTGCCCTTTGGCGACATCCTGGCCGCCGATTGGCTGCTCACCGACGAAATCAACTCGATCGCCTGGGGCCTCGACTACGATCCCGAAGGGCCCGAATGGCAGCTAGCAAACTGGACGGACGGGCGCCCCCCAGCCGGCCTGCTCAACAGCCCTGCCCTGTGGGCCCGATGGGTTAACAACAGCGTCAACCACCAGCGGGGCCGCGCCAACATGGTGTCTACGGCCTTCCTCTGCGACGACTTTTTCGCCCGCGACGTCCCGGCCCACGACAGCACGGTCTTGACCACCGACGAGTTCGCCGACGCCGTTAGCACCAACCCCGTTTGCACCGGCTGCCACCAGTCCCTCGACCCATTGGCCAGCTTCTTCTGGGGATTCCGGGGCAAACTCCTCTTCCGGGACGTCCTGGTCGGACACGAACACTGCGACGTCGAAGAGGAGTTCGACCCCGGCATCTCGGCAGCCGGCGCCAACTGCTACCCCCTTGCGACCTACTTCCCCGAGGGGGTCGACCGCTGGCAACAAAATGAAATGCCGCCACCGGCCTTCTTTGGGACTCCCGGCGAAGACCTCGGTGACTTGGCGCGCCTCATTTCCGAGGACCCCCGCTTCAGCCTCTGTACGACACGCCGCTTTCTCGGCTATTTCCACCAGACGGCTCCTGAAAACGTACCCTTCGAAGCCGCCGCTGCGTACCAAGACCGCTTTGTCCTCGGCGACAAAGCGGCCGGTGTCCTGCCCATGCGGGGCAAGGCACTTGCGCGATCGATTGTCCTGTCCGAAGACTTCCAGACCTCCCATGTCCTCAGCGAGGAATCGGACCGACCATCCCAAGCCCGGCTGCTTGTCATCCGCCCTCGGCAACTCAGTCGCATGGTCGAAGACCTGACGGGCTTTGTGTGGAACGTCACCCCGGACGACCCAAGCGAGCCTTGCCTCGACCCCGTCTTCAGCGATTCCTTTGAGGTCCAGTGGGGCTGTTGGGGCAGCATCGATATGACGGCAAGCGCGGTCTTCGGCCTGCGTTCGGTCGCGGGAGGGATTGACGCCTACCACGTCATCACCCCCACCCGCACGCCAACAACAGGACGCAACCTGCTCATCGAACGCCTAGCCGACGAAGCCGCCGCCTTCGTCGCGACCCGCGACTTCGCGGAGTCCGACTTCAACAACCGCCGGCTCCTCCGCTTCGTCGGTGCCGACACCACAGAGGAAGTCCAAATCAAGGCCCAGCTGACCTTCCTTCACCGCCGCATCTTGAGCGAATGGGTCGAGGCCGATTCGGCAGAGGTCGTAGCCAGCTTCGCCCTGTACCAGGAGCTGCTCACCAGCGTCGACGGCAACACCAGCAAGGCCTGGTCCCTGGTGATCTCCGCCTTCCTCCAAGACTCCCGCCTGAACCTCTACTAGGACTTCATGAAACCCACACGACGCGATTTGCTCCGAATTGGCGGCGGCCTCTTGGGGAGCGCTACCTTGGGTCTTCCCTTCCTTGCCCGTGCAGGAGCAAGTCCCAAGAACCTCGTGGTGGTCTTCGCGTACGGAGGCTGGGATCCAACCTTCACCTTCGACCCCAAGTTTGACGTCCCGACCATGCATGGACCGGACCACTGGGGCGAGGGCAGCGATCCCGACGATGAAGAGTTCATGACCCACCATTGCAGCATTCCGCTCTGCTCCAACCTGGGCTCCCGGCCGGCTGTCTCGACCTTCTTTGCCGACTACTCGGACCGGGTGGCCATTGTGAACGGCATCTGGGTCGGGTCCTTGGGCCACGGGCAGGCGACGCTTCGCATCCTCAGCGGGACGGCTTCGTCGGAAGCACCAGACATCGCCTCCTTGGTCGGTAGTCAGCTGGGCAGCGACTACGCTGTCACCGTGGCTGACCTAGGGGGCTGGACCCGCCCCGGTTCGCTCGGCACCGGCGTGCTGAGACACGGATTTCGCAGCCAGGCCCGCTACCTTTTGGATCGAAACACGACCATGTGGGCCCCGGAGGGC
Source organism: uncultured Rickettsiales bacterium (assembly GCA_964596025.1). Taxonomy (GTDB): domain Bacteria; phylum Myxococcota_A; class UBA796; order UBA9615; family UBA9615; genus CAZQTQ01. The sequence continues at coordinate 4,750 of CAZQTQ010000120.1, read as the reverse complement.
GTGGACGTGGTCTACCCGCAGATGATTCCGTCCTCCAGTTCCCGCAATCTCGTACGCCAGTGGCTCGACCAACGGAGCACCGAGCGCTTCGCCGAACGAGGAGTTCTGGGCCAAAACGGCAGCGTAGTGGCCCAATTTGAGGACGCCCGGGACCGAGCGAGGGGGTTGGTCGACGCCTCGATGGATTGGAGCTGGATGGAGCAGGGCACCATCGCATCGCTGCAGCTACAAGCAGAGAGCGCGGTCAACCTCTTGAACCAGGGAATCTGCCAGACCGTCCTGCTCGCAAGCCACCAAAACTGGGACACTCACCAAGACAACCGCCAGCAGCACGGCTCCTGGCAGGACCTCTTCGTCGGCCTGCAGGGACTAGCCGAAGGGCTCGAGGCCGCGAGCTTGCTCGACGACACCGTCGTCCTCGTCTTCTCCGAGATGACGAGGACGCCCCAGGTCAACAACAATGGCTACGGCAAGGACAACTGGCATACGAGCGCAGCCATGCTTTTCGGCGGAGGCGTCCCGGGCGGCCGAGTCTACGGCGGCACCGACGAATACAACTACGCCGTGCCCGTCGACTTGGAAACCGGCAACCCCTTCGCGGGCGGCCAGCGCATCCGCTACGACAACTTTGCGGCGGGGCTCTTAGAGCTGCTGGACGTCGACCCCGGCCCCTGGCTACCGGGGGTGGACCCCTTCCGGGGCCTACTCGGCTAAGACGAGGAACCGCTTGGACCTGATTCTCCGCGCCACAGGTGCCGCCGCTGCCCTCGCGGTGGCGGGACTGTTGTGGGCTTGCGGGGCGGGTGGCGACGACGACGACGACGAGCCCACCGAATTCGAAGGTGACGCCGCCGGCGAGTGCAGCGATGCCGCCGACAACGACCAGGACGGCCTGTTTGATTGCGCCGATCCCGACTGTGCGGGGGCCCCCAATTGCACGGGAGGCGGTGATGACGACGCAGGAGACGACGACTCCGCGACCGGAGACGACGACTCCGCGGCCGGAGACGACGACTCCGCGGCCGGAGACGACGACACAGAAGACGACTGCATCACCAGTTGGGAGAACACAGGCGGGCCCTTTGTCTTGGCATGGTGCACGTCCTGCCACAGCGAGCACCTGGCAGAAGGAGACCGCAACGATGCGCCGTTGGACGTTAACCTGAACACCCAGGCCCAGTTCATCGAGCACGTCGACGAAATCCAAGAAACGGCCCTGACGGAAGATCCCGAGGACCGGGAGATGCCTCCCTCGGGACTGCCGGACGAAGAGGAGGTCGAGCGGGTCAGGAACTGGATCGACTGCGGGTGTCCTTGATTCGCTGGTAGGCTCCCAGAGTGCGTTCGGTGTCCCAAGGGAGGGCGACTTGAGCAACGACACGAAGAAGAAACCCATCGCTGGGCCGGAGGCCGCTCCGGCCCCACTCACCCGCCGTTGGCTTCTTCGAACTGCGGCCGTCTGTAGCACTACGCCGCTGGTGTCCTGCATGACCAGCAACGAGCCGGACGACGCGGGGGGGAACGGTGAGTTCGAGGGCGACGCGGCCGGCGAGTGCAGCGACGCAGCGGACAACGACCAAGACGGCCTTTTTGACTGCGCCGACCCCGACTGTGTTGGGTCGCCAGATTGCACCGGCGACGACGACGACTCGATCGGCGACGACGACACCGCGGCCGGCGACGACGACTCCGCGGCCGGAGACGACGACTCCGCGGCCGGAGACGACGACCTCGGGGACGACGACAGTGCCTTCGATGTCCCCGACGGCCCGCCGCCGCTTCCCGACGACCCAATTACGGTGGGAACGGTCGACAACATTGAGATGAACTCGCTGACTCCCGTCGAGAGCGAAGCCGTCGCAATTGGTCGGGACGAGGACGGGCTCTGGGCGGTCGGACTGCTCTGCACCCACCTGGGCTGCACGATTGGCGTCGACAGCCCCGACAAGAGCCAGATCAGCTATGCGCAGGGAATCGAGTGCGGCTGCCACGGCAGCGAGTTCACCCGGGATGGGCTGCTGGTCTTTGGACCAGCCAACCGGGCGCTGGACTGCTTCCTGGTGTCCATCGGCTCCAGCGGGGCGGTGACGATCGACATGCAGACCGAGGTGGATCCCGGCGACCGCACCTCAACCGATTCCTAGGCTCGTCACAGCCCACCCCGGCTTTCCGCAACGCGGGTCCGCGCGGCCCTAGTCTTCTCCGGAGCCCGCGTCGACGCACTCCGGGTCAAAGAAGTCGGCCATGCCGTCCTCGTCGTTGTCGACCCCGTCGTTGCAAGCTCCGCTTCCAAAGCCCACCTCGAAGCCGGGAGACCCGGTGCAGTCCGGATCTGCGCCGTCAATCCAGCCGTCGCCGTCGTCGTCGACCCCGTCGTCGCAGGAGGTCTCCTCGCTGAGATCGGCTCCGCTCGAACAGCCGGCGTCGTCAGCGTCGATATCGCCGTCGCCGTCGTTGTCTAGGCCGTCGTTGCAGGTAGGTGCGCCCAGGCCCAGCTCCAGGGGTAGGCCGGGCGCCGCGCAATCGGAATCGTCCCCGTCAACCCAACCGTCACCGTCGTTGTCCAAACCGTCATCGCAGGGCGGATTCAGAACGGGCGTTTCGATGGGGCCGATGGCCACCTGGGGCGGGTTGTCGGCGCTAAGCACGTACCGCCCAGAGTCCGTTTCCTCGAAGACGAGGTTTCCGAAGAAATCGTAGCCGACCACCGAGACCGAGACCTCCACCCCTAGGTTGGAAGTCGTACCAAAGACGCCAATGGTTGCCAGCCCATCGGCCCCGCCCCCGCTGAAGATGTCGATGGCGCCTGTCATCTCGTCTACCCCGTCCCCGTCCGCATCCATCATCCGGACGTCCGGGTTGACCTCGCCCAGGAGGCTGATGCTCGTCGGGTCCACCCAGGCGGGATCGGGATCCCAGAAGATGATGCGCACGTAGCCGACAACGTTCTCCAGGTTCTTCAGGAGGTCGCTGGTGTTCTCGGCTTCGATGGCAACCATCATCCAGAGCTCGGGGCTCACGTAGGTGTACGTCTCGCCGCTGTCGTCGTCGTCGCCTGTCGAGGTGTCGTCGTCGTCACCGGCCGAGGTGTCGTCGTCGTCACCGGCCGAGGTGTCGTCGTCGTCGCCCGCAGTCGTGTCATCGTCGCCAGTGCAATCTGGCGCACCAGCACAGTCGGGGTCGGCGCAGTCAAAAAGGCCGTCTTGGTCGTTGTCCGCTAAGTCGCTGCACTCGCCGGCAGCGTCGCCCTCGATGTCCCTGATGGCCCCGTCGTCGTCGCCACTGTCGGTATTGCAGCCAGAGGCAGCAGCGGCGAGGGCGAGGGCCAGGACCAGGACCAACGCCGCACTGACGAGGAGCCGCCAAACGGAGGACCACGCAGCTGGGAGGCGGACGATCATGAACCTGCTGAACCCCCTACCTCGATGCTAGCATTCAGGGGGGATAAGTCGTCGAGACAATGAGCCACAGCCAACTAGGCATACGAAAACGCTGGAGACGAACCACCCTGGCCTGGATGGTCGGGCTGTTTCTGGCGTTCCTGGGCTGCAACGGCGGGGAAGGCTCGGACGACGACGACACCGCGACCGGCGGCGACGACGACACGACTGCGGGCGACGACGACGACACCGCGACCGGCGACGACGACTCCTCGGCCGGCGACGACGACACCGGCCCCCGCGAGTACAACATCTTCCCCAAGGAGCTCGGCGACCCGATTGAGGGCCTCGACGACGAGCAGTTGGCCCAATTCGATCGCGGCAAGACGGTTCTGGAGCGCCTCTTCGCACCCAGCGACGGCCTAGGCCCCAGCTTCAACGGCGTCAGCTGCGAGAGCTGTCACTTCTTCCCGGTGTCCGGCGGGGCGGCCAATCGGCACCGCGACATCTTCCTTCTCCAGGGCCCCGGAAGCGGTGACACGATGACCGACACCGGCACCCTCGGCGAGGGGCCGCTTCGCAAGCTCTACACCCTGGGCAGCGGGCACGTACCGCCCGGCGCTACGACCACGGTAGCGGCGCGACGCGCGCCTCTGAGTGGCCTGGGGGTCGGCCTGTTCTCCTTGGTACCGGACTCCGAGATCCTGGCTCGGGCGGATCCAGACGACGAAGACCAAGACGGGATCTCCGGACGCGCCCACATGATTGACGGCGACGTGGGACGCTTTGGCTACAAGGCCCAGTCCGCGACCGTCGAGCACCTCGTTCGCTCCGCCTTCAAGGATCAGATGGGTCTGACCACGCCGGAAGTGAACTTCGTTCCTAAGGAGCTGGCTGAGGCGGGCTCCCTTCAGCGGGAGCCCCGGCCGTTGGGACCGAGCTTCCCCGGAGTGACCCCCAGCGACGTCCTCCACTGGTGGCTCGGCACCGCCCACGCACATCCATCCAATCCAGACGAAGACCCGTCGACAGACAACGACGCCATCCCTGACCCCGAGATCTCGGCCACGGATCTCGAAGACCTCATCGTCTTTGTCACCTACCTTGCGCCGCCGCCGCCGAGCAACGACCAGGAACCCGGGGCAGTCGAGCGTGGCGAGGCGCTCTTCGGCACCACCGGCTGCGCTCGCTGCCACACCCCGTCCTTGGGCAGCCCCGTCGGCCGCATCCCCGGCTACACCGACCTCCTGCTGCACGACATGGGCGACAACCTGGGTGAGGACGTCGCCGTGGGCGACGCCACCGAAACCGAGTTCCGAACCACACCGCTGTGGGGAGCCCGACTGCACGTCCCCTACCTCCACGACAAC
>CAZQTQ010000119.1:0-10563 GCA_964596025.1 uncultured Rickettsiales bacterium | reverse complement strand
AGGTGGAAGCCGAGGAGAGTGTCGAGCAGTCCGGGCCGGCCGTGATCTTGGCTGAGAGCGCCCCCGAGTCCGTCGAGTTGGATTTTGGCGACTCCGCTGCAGACGCGCTGGTTCCAGGCTCGGCGGAGTCTGCTCCCGCCGCGGCGCCGGCCCCCTCTGAGGCAGCCGAGTCGGGCGACAGCGAGGCCGAAGCAGGAGACGTAGAGCCCGAGTCACAAGAGACCGGTGCTGAATCCGATGAAACCGAGTCTGGTGACGGGGACTCCGAGTCTGATGAAACCGAACCCGAGTCCGGTAAGGGGGAGTCTGCGGAGTTGGACGATACCGAGTCGGAGATTCCCGAAGACGACTTCTTCCTCGGGGGGGCGCTCGGGTCCGATGTGTTCGACCCTCAGACGGTCCCCGGAAATCTCAGCAACGCCGAGAAGGACCTGGTGACCGGCGCCTTTGCGTTCGGCGATGACACGGCGGACGCCACGGTCTCCGACGGCTTGGTCAAGGGCGATAAGGTCTGGATCGGAGAGTACGAGACGGCCGAGGAAGGGGAAGGGGACGACTTCTTTCTCGGGGTTGACCGAAGGCCTCTCGCCCCGCTGCCGAACTCCGGGCGCGGCCTCTACATCTTCGGGGTTGTTGCCGGGATCCTGGGCATCGGATTGTTGCTCGCCGCCTACCTACAGAGCTAAGGAGGCAGATGCCTGCGGGCTGCAGTGGGTCAGTCGATCCTCAGCGCCCCGTCCAGGACCCGTGCTTTGCCGGTCTTCGACTTGGTGGGCTGGGCGTTGCCGGTCTCGGCGTCCCAGTGCTTGGCTTCTCCAGACCAGCCGGCTGTCGCGACGCTTCGGCCGTCGCGGCTGAAGGCTACTGCGAGGATCGGTTCGCCAATGGTCTCGGTGCGCACTGGGTTGCCCTGATCTAGGAGACCAAGCACGAGGCGACCGTCGCGGAGTCCGGCTGCTAGGGCCCTGCTGTCAGCAGACCAGCCCAGAGCGTAGACGGCAGCCCCGGCCTCGGACAGTGCGACCCGACGCTGGTCCGAGGCCAGATCCCAAACCCAGACCGTGCCGTCCTGCGAGCCGGCTGCGAGCCGAGCGCCGTTCGGGGAGAACGCGAGCGACAACATTCCTTCTCCACGCCCGTCGATGCGGCGCTCTTCCTGCCAGGTGCTAGCGCTCCAAAGTCGGATGGTACCGTCCCAGGAGCCGGTCGCTATGTAGCGGCCATCGGGTGACCAGGAGATGGCTTCCACCGAGTCTGTGTGGTCAATGAGGTCGGCAACCGCCCGGCCACTTCGAAGCTCCCATACCCGAGCAATGCTGTTGCGTGAGGCAGCGGCCAAGTAGGAACTGTCGGGTGAGAACGCGAGGCCGCCCACCTCCTCGGTGAGGCCCACAAGGATGCGGTGTGGACGGCCGTCGACCGCCGACCAGAGCCGCACATTTCCATCCCAGGAGCCAGTGGCGAGCCACTGACCGTTTGGAGACCAGGCGGTGGCGACCACGCTGCCGATGTGGCGGCCACTCAAGCTGGGTGCTGATGAGTCGGGCAGGACTGACAGGGCCCCTGGGGCCGCCCTGCTTAGGCTGGGTCCCGAGCCGGCCGCCCATTCCTCTGTGGGAGAGGAGCCCGAGGAGGAGCCCCCCGAACACCCGCTCCACAGACCGAAGAGCAAGGCGACAAAGCCAGCGAACCAGCGCAGAGAGAGAGTTCGGCTGTGGTCTCCGAGCACGGGTACCGCCGGCGGCCGCTTAGGCTGCGGTCTTACCCGAATCATCTCGAGCGCCCCGGAGTCGCCAAAAGACGAGGTAGCCAACGACCAGCACTATTCCTATCAGGGACGCGATGCGGGGATGGATTTGGGCTACCTGCTCTGCGGGCCGATCCAAGCCGAGCATCTCCTGCGCCCGCCCGATGGCGAGGGAGATGCGGCCCATCACCGTGTAACCGAACGAAGCTCCGAAGCTCAGCATCAGCACGAGGACTCCGAAGCGGGAGATCCACGGCTTGAACTTGGAGAAGGCCAAGAACGGGATGGCACCGCAGATGCCGAGAAGAGCGGCCAAGAAGGCGCGTACTCCGGTTCCCTCGACCTGGACTGGATCGAGATAAACAAAGCCGCTGATGCCGACCACCAAGAAGGCTGCCGCCGCAGCCTTGCCGCCCCAGTCTTTTGCTGCCCTTGGCACCTCGCTGAAGTAGAAGTGAATCAAGCAGGCGCACAAGCCGGCAACCAAGAGGACGTCTGAGACGACGCCAGCTCCGTCGGCCTTCCAGCTCCAGAGCCCATGGTCGTTCCAGCTCTGCGCCAGGTCCGGCATGGACCGGGCCACCTGAGTCATTAGGTTGGCGTTGGCCTCGCCGGTCATCTTCACGCCCGCGTACGCGGCGACGATGAAGGCGATGGGCACCCGGGCGACCCAGGCCCGCTTGGGGCTGAGCTTGAAGAAGAGCATCACCACCATGGCCAGCGGGATGAAGTAGGTCATGCGGTGGATGTCCCACCCCTCAGCGAAGAACAGCTTGTCCAGGAGGTTGGGCTTGAAGACGGCGAAGTAGGTCTCGACGACCCCAATCCCGATCGACACGCCCAAGAACAAGTGCTCGCAGAGCTTGTAGACCGGGTTGTCCTCGTAGAGGAACGACAGCACCCCTAGGGTCAGGAAGATGCTGAGCCAGGCCCCTAAGAGCTGGAAGGTGGTGAGCTCTTCCATCAGTCGACCTCCTGCCGCGGCCGGGTTGCGAAGTAGGCAACGTTGCCCAGCACGATGAGGACGATGATGAAGAGGTGCCCCAGGTTGAGGACGTTGACGGCCTGAGTGGCCAGGTCCCGTGTGCCCTCAGGTGGACCGTCGGGCCAGACCAACTTCTCGTACTGTGCTGAGCCCGGCATGCCCGCTGAAAGACCGGCCAGTTGGCCCGCCTTGTAAAAGGGGATGTAGTCGGGACCCGAGACCGCAGTGCAGGCCGAAATCATGGTCAGGTTGTGCTGTCCCTGGATCTGGAGGACGTACTCGCGGGTGCCGGGATGGCCCGCAGACACGTTGATGAGCAGCGGGAAGTCCTTGGCCTGTTTCAGGCCGTCCATCACCCGGAGGTCATCGACGGAGATCTCTTTGCCGTCGATTACCGCGGCCGGGAAGGTGGCGCGGATGTTCTCCCCGATGGCCTTGATCGCTAGCTCCTTGCCGTCCTTGAAGCCCAAGAAGACGTAGTCCTTGCCTTGTTGCTTGTCGTAGAGGGCGGCGACTTCGTGGAGGATGGGGATGACCAGTGGAGGTGCATAGGCCCACAGCGTCACCATCACCACCTTGACGTCCTTGCGGAAGAGGTGGTGGAGGTTGGCGCGGAAGAAGGGCTCCAGCTCAGGGCGGGAGGCCGGGTCGAAGTCGGCCGAGATGAGGACGGTAGAGCCCGATGGAAGCTCCTCAACTTCGTCGTAGAGCGCATGGACACGCTCGTCGACATTGAAGGGGAGCGTGTAGCTCACCAGCATGGGCAGGAGGATGGCCAAGGCCATGCCCACGAAAATCCACCTGCGGTCCATGTGTAGGAACTTGTGCAGGAGTTCGAACATCAGTCGGCTCCCAGGTGGCTGCGCTCGACGCCCAGGATGACGCGCAGACCGGTTGCCACGGCCCCCAGCGCAGCTCCGATGAAGATGGAGCGGCGGGCGGCGATGTTGGGTACGTCCATGATCCAGTTCATGAACTGCGGCAGCTTCTCACCGACCAGCGGCAAGTTCTCGCCCATGGGTACCCGCGCGACCATCACGATGCAGGCGGCCACCAGCAGGACCGTTGCCTCGGCGTTGCGTGCCCGGAACGCACGGAAGGCGGCGCTGGCGATGTAGAAGGCCAGCAGAGCGAACATTGTGGCGTTTAGCGGAACGAACACGAAGTCGAAGATCCACTTGTAGCCGTACCCGCCGGCATCGTGCCGGCTCTGCCCGTCCAGGAAGCCGACGACCAGCGTGGCCGCCAGGGCTCCGAGCATCACCGCCTTGTGCCCCCAGTCTCGCTCGCGGTTGAGTACCTTCGGAAGGTTGACCTGTACGAGGTTGATGAGTCCCAGGACAAAGGCGGCGGCGGCCAAGACCAAGCCCCACTCCAAGAATGTCTGAGTGACGAGCCGGTAGCGGTAGTGGGGGACGAAGAACTCGCCCACCATGAAGATGCCAACGAGGAAGGTCAGAATCAGCGGGACCGTACTTCGCATGGCTCAGCCTCCCGCAATCACGAACAGGGTTTGAATGGCGTTGCTGCCCAAGCTCATGGCCACGGTTCCCGCCGCGATGGCAGCGATGCAGGCAACCTTGAGCCAGTCTGAGGCCTTGAGTGAGGAGACCAACCGCGGATCCTTGCTCAGGTAGGCAGAGACGGCGAAGAGCTCTTCGCCGATCAGGGTGTAGTCGCAGGCGGCGATGAAGAACGGCAACTGGCTTGCCTCCGCGGTTCCTGCAATCTGAATGCTCTTGTTGACGAATCCTGTCTCGGCGAGGATCAGCGACTCGGCAAAGAAGCGGCCCAGGTAGATGTTGGTGGCCGGCTTCTCGCGGTGGATGATGCCGTTGGTGCCGGCGCAAAAAGCGAACTGCTCCGAGGAAATGAAGCGGGTGTTCGTGGGGCGGTAGGCGTCCGGATAGCCCGCTTGGTAGTAGCCGGCGCGCACGACCTCGTCGGCGACCTCACGGACGATGGGAATGCAGCAGGAGACGATGATCTCGCTCTGGTACTCGGCCACGGTCTCGGCAACTTGTCCGAGGATGAGCATGGACGCGATGGTCTGGATGTCTTGCAGTTCGTCGATGCCCGGAACGTAGAGAACCGGCTTGCCCATCTCGGTGGCTCGTCCAATCCCCTCTTCGATGGCGTCGATGCCGGGAATGCGGCGAATTGTGATCTCGCGGCCGGCTCGTGCCTGTCGGGTGAACCACTGCATGAGCCCGCCGACTGTGAAGATGAGTCCGAGCAGCACCCACGACGAGGGCATCACCTTGAACCAGGAAGCTTGGGGCTCTCCAGCCACAACTTCGCTTGCCGACCCGAACTCGAGGACCTTCGCGCTTCGGGCTTGCTGGGTCGCTTGATCTTTGGCCCCCCCCTCTTCCAGCTGGAGTCCCTCCGGCAGTGCGACCACTCGGTAGTAGTAGCGGTCGGTGGGGGGGTCTTTGAGGGGATCGGTCGAGACTCGGTCGCTGTATTCCTTGCTCTCGGGTGTCAACGAAGCGACGAGGACGCGGTAGGGACCTTCCGGCTCGAGTGCTCGGAGAACTGCGTAGAGATGGGGCTGTACGTCGCCATCGGGAGCGGTCCAACTCAGCGTCATGCTGAGTCCGTCGTCGTTCTTTGGCGCCTCGACCTGGAGGTTCTGGGGCGGTGGCGGAGGAGCAGCCGGTGGTGTCTCAGCGGCTTGGGCGGAGTCGTCGTCGTCTCCGGAGTCGTCGTCGTCTCCGGAGTCGTCGTCGTCTCCCGTGGAGTCGTCGTCATCTCCTGCGGAGTCGTCGTCGCTGCCGGCGGTCGCCGGCTCGGCTCCGTCCTCGGGGTCGGCCTGAGCCCATCCGAGGTCTGGATTCGACAGCGAAACGGCGACAGCTAGGAAGCCAGCCAGAGCCCACGGGAGTCGAAGGGATGGTCTCATCGCTCGATGCTCTCCACGTTGGCGCGCGGCAAGAGCGCGCAGCTCCCGTCGGGGAACATGACTTCGAGGGTCCGCACCTTGGTCTCTGAGTCCATCGTGGCCAGGTCCACCGGCAAGCTCTTGACCGTTCCGATTCGTCCGAAATACGGGGTGCGGATTCCCCGCACCTGATCGCCGACTTGGATGCCCTTGGGCTCCGGTGGCTCCCAACGTTCGGACGGCACGTCGGCGTCGTCGTGGGTGACGACGACCTCCGGCCGAATGACGCCGGCTCGAATTTGCGTCGCGCCGTTGATGGACGCCCGCCGGCCTTCCTTGTCCTGGAGCAGGGCGAAGGTCGCCGGCGCCATCCCGATGTGGCCAAAGCCCTCGGTGACGACCAGAGTCAGTCCGAAGTCTTCGCTGCCGGTGATAGCTACCCCGACTTCGTAGCCGAGCAGTTCCTTGATGTCGTCGTAGTCAAAGCCGCCGACTACCAAGCCGGCGCAGCCTAGCTCCACGGCTTTCTTGAGGGCGTCCAGGGTGATGTAGGAGCCACCTACCACGATCTTTCCCCGGTGTTCGTGGCCAAGTCGGTCGGCGGTCAGTTCTTCTTCGGCGGTGTCGACGGCGACGACGAGCTCGCCTTTGACTTCGGGCCCGAGCCCGAAGATCCCTTGGACCAACGCCGCTGAGCTCTGAATGACGCAGCCCTCTCCTTCGATCACCTCGACCACCCGGCCGTTGATGTAGGCGTCTATTTCGACGGGGATGGGATGGGCCTGGAAGATCACTTGTCCAGTAACGGCCGAGATGCTCTCGATGGTGCCGCTGACCACTGCAGTGCTCTCGGACTTGAAGAACCCGAGGATGCCGGGGGTCTCCCCGATGAGTTCGCCCGCCTCTACATCGTCCCCGACCGTCTTCTTGAGGTAGTTCTTCAGCCGGCCGGGGTCGACGCCGAGCTGGTTGGCGACGTTGACGGGGTAGGCTTTTCCGGGCAACTCGGTGCGGGCCACGATGTCGTCGGCGCTCACGGTGTCACCGACCGCTACGGCGACCTCGCCCTCCAGCGGAAGCCTCCGGTCTTTGAGGACGATCTGCCGTTCGCTGACGGTCAGCCCGGGGGTGAAGATCGCGGCCATCAGGCCGTCCCTTCGCTGGCTTCACCGTATTCGCCGAGTGCATGCACCCAGCGCTGCAAGACTGGGACCCGCTCTTCCTTGCGGTTCGGGATCTCGATTTCGGGACGTCCCCGCGTGTCCAAGACGATCCCCACAACCCCGCCTCGCAGGGCCTTCGAGACCATCTTGCCGGGGCCGGCACCCAAATCGAGCCCGCTCTGTAGGGGGGTAAGCGTTGCGTTCAGCGCATCCTCGCGCCCGGCTTCGATGAGCCGCAGTTCGCCTGCTCCCAAGGTCTCGTCGAATGCCTTGCCGTCGGGCAAGGTCATCTGGACCCGCAGCATCGGCTTGTCCTGGTTGCAGCTGCCGGCGGGGGCCACGCAGGTTCCCAGGTAGATGATGCAGTCCTTCTCGAAGACCTCGGTCGCGGCCTCTTCGTTCACCGTTGAGAGGACTCCGAGGTGCGGCATCATGAAGATGGAGTCGACCGCGATCTCGGTCACGCCCTCGGGCGCAAAGGAGTCGATCATCATCCTCATCGACTGAACCCGTCTGGGAGCGTGTGAGAGGACGCCGCCCGACCCCACGATGAGGTCCAGCTTCATCATCTTGACCAAGGTCTCGCCCGACCCGCTCTGGCGGAAGGCGTCGGCAATGGTCCGCTCCTGTTGCACGCCTCGAAGCTCGACAGCGAACTCCTTGTGCTGGATGAAGGCGAGGCGTAGTGCTTCACGAGCAATTGCCTGCTCGATCTTCAGATCGCCCAACTCCTCGGGAATGGTGGTCGGCCGAATCATCTTGTTGCCAATTCGGTTTCGCAGGCCCTTCTCGTCGATGTCGAAGGGCACCCAGCGCAGGATCTGCGGCAGACCCGCTTCGGCGAGGACGTTGGAGATCGAGTAGCTCATCCCGAGGTTGGCCGAGACCGTTCGGTTGAATACGCCGTCAAAGACCGAAAACACGTCCGTCGTGGCTCCACCGATGTCCACGCCTACTACGTTGATATCGCGCTGCCGAGCGATGGTCTGCATGATCAGCCCGACCGCCGCCGGTGTGGGCATGATCGGCACGTCGGTCCAGCCCATCAGCTTGTTGTAGCCAGGGGCCTGAGCCATCACATGTTCCATGAATAGGTCGTGGATCTTCTCTCGGGCGGGAAGGAGGTTTTCGCTCTCCAAGACCGGTCGAACGTTCTCGACCATCTGGAGATCCGAGAGCTGGCTCAGCAGTCTTTCGATCTCGGGTCGGACCTCGGTGTTGCCCCCGTAGATGATGGGGAGGCTAAACGAACCTCCAAGCCGCGTTCGAGGACGGGCCGCGGCCACCATCTCGGCCAGGGCAACGACGTGCCTTCGGGTACCGCCGTCGACGCCTCCAGCCAGCAGGATCATGTCTGGCCGCAGCTGCCGTATTCGCTCGATTTGTTCGTGGGGCTTACGCTTGTCGTTGGCGGCGAAGGTGTCCATGACGATGGCGCCTGCACCGAGCGCGGCGCGCATGGCGGACTCGGCGGTCATCGAGCGGACGACACCGCCTACCACCAGCTGCAAGCCGCCGCCTGCAGAAGAGGTGGAGATGTAGAGGTCGACCCCTTGCCCCTCAGTGTCCGGCGTCTTGATGCCGTCCCCTTGGACGAGAGCTCGTCCGCTGAGCTCCTGGATCTCCATCGCCGCATTCAGCACCCCACGCGTGACGTCCTCGAACGGTGCCTCGACGGTGGTGGGTGCCTCGCCTCGGAAGGTCTGTCGGTAGGAGTCCCCGACCTTCTCGATGAGGATCGCCTTGGTCGTCGTGCTGCCGCAGTCGGTGGCGAGCACGCTCCGGATGGGGAGGGGGCTGTTGCTGGGCGCGTCCGTCATGCGGCCCGCTCCCGGTCGAGGGTCTCGATGCGGTCGATGAGGTAGTTGAGGCCTTCGCGCTGCTCCAAAAGTTCCGCCAATGCTTCCCACTTCTGAGGGGTCAAGACATGCATGAACTGGCTTCCAACAAAGGACAGAGGCTGCAGGCTCTCCAGCGAGAGGATGGCTGGCACCGTCAGTCCGAAGCGAACGATGAAGCGAGCGAGGTCGTCCATGGCCGCCTTGGCCGTCTCGGAGACGGGAAGGCCGGCGACGACGTTCTTCGCGTTGAGGGCAGTGGCGCTCATGCTGGGTTTTCCCCGGCCGGGGCGACTCGGTCCGAGAGCAAGGCCGCGACCTGCTCCTCCTGTCCTGGACAGCGCAACAGGAGCTGCTGGCGCCTCCGCAGGAAGGGAGACCGGCTGGTCCCGTTGAGCCGGACGCCCCCGTCGACGACCGCCCAGCCACCAATGCGGCTATAGGGTCGAAGCTGGGCCCGGAAGGGATGCCGAACTTGGATGCCATCTGCGCCGACCCGATAGCGAGTGGGCAAGAGGGTCTCTCCCACCGACATCAACAGGAGACCGGCCGCGACGAAGGCCAACCAGCGATCGACGCTCGCCACGGCAGCTACCGCCGCGAAGATCAGAAGCCACGCAAGAGCAGCACGCCCTTTCTTGCGGCTAGCTGGCCAGTCGGTCCAGACCATTCTTCCTCGAAGAGACCGGGGCGGAGGCCCCGAGAAGCTCGCGATTAAATACACGGGGCAGCGGATGGGTCAAACACTGGGGCCGAATCACTCACTCTTGCTCTCCGATCCCTGTGCTATACACTCGCGGGCCCTCGCCCCATTTTACGGTGGGCGCGGGGGGACCTGCTTTGGAGATCCCCCATGAACGACAGCGTCGGCCAAGGCGCCCTCTCTGAGTTGGCTTCGCTTCGGGCGACCTCGGTTCAGATCAAGGCGGACGGGTGCCTCTACGAAGGCATGCTCCTGCTTGTCGGCGAAGGGCAGCGTCTTCAGGATCTCCTCAACGACCCCAAGCCCTTCCTCACGCTCTCCAACGTGACCGTCACGGATCTGGCGACGGGTCAGCGGAGCAGCGGACGTTCGGTCACCATCAACAAGGGGGCCATCTCCCACGTCCTCCCCCTGGCCGGCGCGTCCGTCGGCGCGGGGAAAGCGCCGGCGCGCGCAGGGGATATCGGAAGCGCACCGACGGCTCAGATGCCGGCAGCGGGTCGCTCCGGTGCCCCGACTGTTCCTCCCCAGCCACCCCTGCGTGGTGGTCCCACTGCGCCGTTCGGAGATGCAGGTGAGGACGACGTCAGTGACTTGATCCTCGACGACGACGGGGTGGACGACATCGAGCTCGACTGAGGCTGAGTCCCATGCCCGAATTCGATCCCTTTCCCAGTGACCCGCGGCTTCGGGTCGAGCGGGCCCTCGCTGCCGTGGCCAAGGGTGAGATCGTCGTGCTTATCGACGACGAGGATCGTGAGAACGAGGGCGACTTGGTGTTTGCGGCGGACAAGGTCACGCCCGAGGCCATCAACTTTCTCGCGACCCATGGGCGGGGACTGATCTGTCTCTCCCTGACACCTGACCGGGTCGAGGCTCTTAATCTGCCGATGATGGTGAGGGACAACACCTCACCCTACGGCACGGCTTTTACCGTCAGCATCGAAGCCCGGACCGGTGTTTCCACGGGAATTTCGGCCTCGGATCGAGCCCGCACGATCAAGGTGGCAGTCGATCCGAAGTCCGTGGCGGCCGACTTGGTCTCTCCGGGGCACGTCTTTCCGCTCCGGGCCCGCGAAGGCGGGGTACTCGTGCGCGCAGGGCAAACCGAGGGCAGCGTGGACTTGGCCCGCTTGGCTGGCTTGGAGCCGGCCGGAGTGCTGTGCGAGATCATGAACGAGGACGGGACGATGGCCCGTCTGCCCGCCCTTATCGCTTTTGCCCGCGAGTACCAGCTCGCCAT